>DATHLW010000625.1:0-15521 GCA_035487675.1 Mucilaginibacter sp.
AATACCATTTGCCCCCAATGGGCATGCAACAATGTACCGAAACTATCCTTACCTGCCTCTGGGTAAAAACCATAATAGATGGAAGGCACAAGCGAACCAAAAACTGAACAAAGGCCTAAAATAATGGTACTGCCCAATGACACTCCCAGGTAACGTACACCCAGTCCATAGGTTAAGCCCCCAATACCCCACAATAACCCGAAAAAGTAAGTAAGCAGTAAGATACTCCCATTGGTTTGCCTGATGATCTCGACAAAACCGGGTATTGTTAACCATGCGGCAATTGGAGGAACGATCAACCACGAAAATAATCCCCCTGTTATCCAAAAACTTTCCCAGGCCCAACCTTTTACTTTTTTGTAGGGAATGTAAAAACTACCGGATGCAAAGCCACCGATAAAATGGAAGATCACTCCAAAAATTACCTGCATTTAATTTAAGTTAAATTGGTTGGTCAATAATTTTTTACTAAGGTAATTTACAACATTTTTCCAACTGTCCTTAACTGTCCTGCGCAGTGATCGCAAGTCGTCAGGAATTCATGGATTTAGTTTTATAAGAAGGAAGTTTTGCAGTGATTTTAAGATCAAGTAGTCACTTAAAAATAATTGTAAATACAGTTCGCCCCTCGTCAATGGTTTCCAAAGAAAACTCAAAATCGTGATTGATCAGTATTTCGCGCACCAAAGTAAGGCCTATACCTTGCCCGTCCTTTTTTGTAGTATAAAAAGGGGTAAATAGTTGTTCACCCTGTTCGTTACTGATGCCCTTACCATTATCAATGATCGTCAGTCGCTTGAGTTTTATATCAGTTTTTAGTTTAACGCTACCTTTTTCATCAACAGCTTCTACTGCATTTTTTACAATATTGATCAATGCCTGCTCCATTTGCTGTTCGTCTGCAGCAACATAAAATGGTTCTTCGTTTGTTTCTAAAGTTAATTGGACATTCTTTTCAGCCGCTTTGAGTTCCATCAGTTTAACTATCGATACAATAAGCCGGTTCACATCGATACGTTTTTTATTGGGCTCAGGTAATTTTACCAGGTCTGCAAAATTGCGCATGAACAGGTTGAGATTCTGGTTACGATCGAGGCCAACCTGCAATGCATCTTTTAGAGGGTCAGAGTGATGCCCCTCCCATATCCGGTCAGCTTTCAGCGCCGATTGTATAATGGAATTTACAGGGCCGATTGTGTTATTCACCTCATGCGCCATCATCCGGATAACCTTACCGTATACATTTTTTTCGACAGCGAGTATTTCAGCAGTCAATTCCTCTATCATAATGAAATCGCGAGAGAATCCCCTGTCAATAAAATGCGCCCTTTGCAACCTGTAAGTAGTGGCACCGCTTAGTTTGATAATTTTTGTTTCGCCTGGTTTTAAGTTTTTTATATGTTTTAAAAAATAATCCGGCAGATCATTCACTGAGCGATTGACAAGGCTTAATGAATCAATAGACAATATCTGCAAGGCCTTAGGATTGATCTGTTGAATTTTTTCATCAAAATCCAGGATGATTATCCCTGTCGGGGAAGTCAGGATGAGTTTCTCGAGGAAAAAATGCTGTTCTTCCTGCAATGTTCGTTCGGTACGCAACTGGTCTATCATCTGGTTATATACATCAATCAACTGATCAACCTCGTACTTGCCGGTTGGCACAAATTTCACATTAAAATCGCGGTCTTTTATGGCGTCAACACCCTGCATGAGCGATTTAAGGGGTTGGATAAGTTGTCTGTATAAGTTCCATGAAATAATAACTGAAATCAGGATAAATACTTCGGCGACTATAAAGAATATCCGGTTTTGTTCAAAAATAACCCAGGTAAGTACCAGTGCTATCAGGTGCAGAATGATAACAAATAATAAATATTTAGTCCTCAGCTTCATCGTAAGGTATCTGGTATTTATCCAGCCTGCGGTACAAAGCGCTCCTGGTAAGTCCTAATGATTTTGCGGCTCGTGCTATCTTGTTCTTATGATATTCCAATGCACGCTTTATCATTTCGACCTCCATTTCCTCAAGCGTAATATCGCCGACCCCGGGCATCTGCAAATTACCTTTTTTTACCGGCGAAAGCTCCAGCTGTGAACGAAAATCTTCAATATCAAGGATATCCCTTCGGCTCACAAGGATTGACCGCTCCACCAGATTTTTCAACTGCCTGATATTACCTGGAAGCGAAAGAGTTTGAAGCCATTTCATAGCGCCAGCTGATACAGACAATTTTGGACGATTATATATCTCTTTCAGGTTATTAATAAAAAAATTGACCAGTAAGGGGATATCCTTTGGCCTTTCGCGCAAAGCAGGCAAATAAACGGTTATCAGGTTGATACGGTAAAGCAGGTCTTCCCTGAAACTCTGCTTCGCAACCATTTCGTGCAGGTTTTTGTTGGTAGCACAAATTATCCTCACATCCACTGTCTTGGTGCGGCTACTTCCTAAGACCTCGTACGTGCGGTCCTGCAATACACGCAATAGTTTTACCTGGCTGCCGGCATCCAATTCTCCTATCTCATCAAGAAAAATGGTGCCCTTATTAGACATCTCAAAGCGGCCCATCCTGTCGAACCTTGCATCGGTGAAAGCCCCGCGTATATGACCAAACATTTCACTTTCAAACAACGAGGTAGAAATGCCGCCAAGGTTTACCTTAATGAAAGGCTTATTTCGGCGGAAGCTATTCTGATGGATCGCTTCAGCTATTAGTTCTTTACCAGTACCACTTTCTCCCATTACCAGTACCGAAGCATCTGTCTCCGCCACCCTGCCAATAGTTTCCAGTATATCCAGCATCTTTGGGTCTTCACCAATGATCTGCTGAAAATTATATTTACTATCCAGCTGTTTGCGTGTGCTGTGGACGGCTTTTTTACCTTGTAAATCGAGCAGGGTTTTAACTGATTGTAATAAATGCTCGTTACTCCATGGTTTGTTTATAAAATCGCTGGCACCCAGTTTCATTCCTTTTACGGCCAGTTCAATACTACCCCATCCTGTCAGCAATATTACAGGAACTGCCGGGTTAATATGCCTGATCTTTTCAAGCAGTTTCATTCCTTCATCACCCGAAGTATCGATAGAAAAATTCAGGTCAAGGATTATTAACTCCGGGTTCTTTTTTTTGATGATTGACAAAGCCTCACCGGGTAACTCTGTATTACTAACCTCATAACCTTCGCTTTTTAAAAGCAATTGCAACGAGGTCCTTACCGCGATATCATCATCAATTATTAGTATCATATCCGGGTCTCAATATCGTAATTATTCTTCATGTAAAGCTACCGCCGGGTAAATTGCCGCCGCCTGCTTACCAGGATAAAGCGAGCAAACCAATACCAGGAGATAAATAAATATGATCGATAAGATCATGGCTACAATATAAACACCTGCCTGCAGATCGAACACATTTAGTAATGGAAACTGAACAGCAAAGAACGTCCCAACAATCAACGACAAAGTAGCGAGTATCAATGATTCCGAAACCAATTGTGATGATACCGATTGTCCGGAGGCGCCTACTGCACGCCGCAAACCTATTTCACCTCTGCGTTTATTAATATTATACCACATTACGCCAAAAAGCCCAAGCGCCACGTTAATTACCAGGAAACAAGCTACGATCAATGTCACGATCATTGGAACCAGGTTAAACAGATTGGTACTCTTTCTCTTGTTGACCATGTGTTCGATCTCGATATTCGAGTTTCTCATGTAATTGGCCAATGTCTTGTATAACTTTCCTTCAAAAGCGGCATCTGCATCGGGGGTGACTTTTACCATCATCTTGCCAAGTGAATGGTACGACCCTGTATCGGTTCTTTTGTAAATGGCGGCCTTTGCAGGTGAATAATCGCCTTTCGCTTTAACGCCCTGCACAATACCCACTACCCTTAAATTAAATTTTTTGTCTTCAGTTCCCACCAGTTTGCCAAGGGCTTCTTCATTTCCAAATATTTTTTCCTTCAATCCGTCACTAATAATTACCGGCTGTATCTTGGCAACAGCATCAGCTTTGTTAAACCACCGGCCCTCTAACAATTGCAGGTTTAACGCATTTTTATAGTTATCGTCAACGACATAATTATCAGAATTTGTTGATGCATTTTTATAATGTACATCACCAGTCCATTGATTTTGTGATAAAGGGACGTTTTCGCTGCAAAAACTCACTTCCTTTACCTGGGGCATCGATTTTATGGTCTGCCTCAAATTATCATAAAAAGTGTTTAATGAGTCGGTGCTTTTGGTTTGATAAGTATTATTATAGTTCACAACCCACAGATTTTCATAATCAAAACCCATCGTTTTTTTGTAGTTATTATAATAGTATACCATCAAAGTAAAAACTGCGAATATGACCAGGAACGAGACGAGCATCTCGGACATCAATAAAAAGTTTTGTTTCTTTTTATTCCAGATCAGTTTAAATAAATGCTTTAACATAATATCTTGATTTAAATGATTAACCTCTGTTTATTGTGCTTTCAAAGCAGTTACCACATTTAGTTTTGACATTCGCCAGGCAGGATACACGCCGGATATCAGACCAAACACCAGGCAAACCAACAAGCCTATAAACAGTACCGTAAAATTGATACTTAGCTCCAGGTTGGCAATCAGGTGGGCGCTATTTAATATTTGAAGAACTACAAAAGACAATATAATCCCAATCAATCCACCTAATAAAGTAAGAATGATGTTTTCGACTATAAACTGGTAAACCAAAGTTTGGGACGAAGCGCCGAATGCCTTGCGCACACCAATCTCCGATGATCGCTCCATAATGCGGGTGATATTGATATTGACAAGGTTCATCGTTGGTAGTATCATTAATATAAAAGCGAATATGCTGATAGCAGTAACCGCGATAAATACCCCTGAATGCCTGTCGTCACCAGTATCTACATAGGATCTTATGTATGTATCAGCATGGCTGCTCACGCTTGTAAACATCTTCTGTTCTGGTGGTAATCTCTTGACTATTTGCTCATACTCATTATGTATTTTATCGCGGTCGCCTGCTGAATTAGCCAGTAAAATACCGAAATAACCGCCCTGGTAACCCTTATTGGTTTTGTATCCCCCATCCTTAGCCACTGTATAAGGTAGGTAGATATCACTGTAGGTTATATAGCTGGTAATAGGTACATTTTGTACCACACCGATCACCCGGTATTTCACATTATCAGCCTCGATATATTGCCCCACAACGGTTGGCACATCCCCGAAGTATTCCTTCTTCATATCCGTAGAGATAACGGCCACTTTTTCCGCATTAGCCGTCTGCTGCTTATTAAATGCTTTGCCTTCCAGAAAATTATAATCCAGCACATCCCAATACTCAGCATTGGTGTATTTGTAGTTGACCGCGATCTTTTTATTGTTCGCATAAGTATTTGTACCATTAAAACCTGATGAAATGGCTATAGTAACAGGCGTTTTTAAGGTCCGCACAAAATGATCTAAAAAATAGAAAGATGGCGGCCCGGAAGACATCATGTCCTTTCCTTCCTGTGATATGCGTGAAATGTATAACGACCTATCCCTTTTCTTATCGGGATAATTGTCCCCTACCACCTTATCAATAAAGGCAGTTAGCACCAATAGAATGGTCAGTGTAAAACTGATACCGAACAGGCTGATAAAGGTGAAGAATTTTCTTCGCCTTAAAACTGCTATAGCTATTTTGAAATAATTTTTAAGCATGATATTGAATCTTAAAGGTGATTATTGGACCTGTGAACCATCAAATAAGCGTACCAGCCTATGGGTTTTATGGGCCATATTTTCATCGTGCGTAACCATTATTATAGTGGTACCATCATTCTTATTCAATTGGAGCAGGATCTCCATGATCTCGTTACCCATGGCACTATCAAGGTTACCTGTAGGCTCATCTGCTAATATGATCTCCGGGTTACCCACAATAGCCCGGGCGATGGCCACACGTTGTTTCTGACCTCCGGAAAGTTGTGTAGGGAAATGTTTGATCCTGTTCGACAGTCCTACTTTAGCTAATGCCTCCGTTGCCAGTTGTTTTCTTTCTTTAGCAGTTGTGTTACGATATAGCAATGGCAGTTCTACATTATCCAATACCTGCAAGTCATTGATCAAATGATAGCTCTGGAAGATAAAACCAAGCTTTTTATTGCGAAATTGCGCCAGTTGTTTATCAGACAGATTTTCGGTTTTTTGATCATCAATTCTGATCTCTCCCTTTGAAGGTTCGTCCAGAAGGCCGATAATATTAAGAAGCGTACTTTTACCGCAGCCGGAGGGGCCCATAATAGATAAAAATTCGCCTCTGGCCACATCAAGGCTTACCTTGTTTAGCGCCAGTGTTTCAACCGTATCCGTACGGTAAACTTTTTCAATGTTTTGTAAACGTATCATGTTGTGTTGATGATTATTTGATTTTATTTATATGTTTTCAATTCGCTCGTATAGTTGACTCACCCGGTCATTGCTTCGCTCGACCACCCTCTCTCCGCTACGCGCAAAGAGGGTTTGTTTTTCTTCATCCTCTTTATGACTTGTCATAGAGAGGGTCGACCAGCGAAGCGAAGTCGGGGTGAGTAGATTCTGCATCATTTATTTATAATTTATCTTTTCATTTTTTTCAAAGTCGAACAATGACAGGTAACGCAGTTGATAATACGCTCCCCAAAAATCACGGAGTGCTGCTACATAATCTCTTTTGGCCTGGTCGTTTTCCTGAAAGGCGATGCTCAGATCGGTAATACTCAGGTTACCCAAAACATAACGCTCTTTGGCTATCTTATACTTCTCCCCTGCTATGCTATCCGCCTGTGCCGTTAAGCCTACCTGCTCTTTCATTTGATTGAATAAGGTCACCTGTGTTACTATTTGCTGCTTGAAGGTCTGCTTGTCTTGCTCCACGGCATATTCAGTAAATTTCTCATTCGCCTCGGCAGTCTTTATTTTTGATTTCGATCTTCCCCAATCCAAAACAGGGATAGAAAATGTCAATTGTACTAATTGCTGATTTTGCGGTGAACGATAAACATCCGGAATATTAGGCGCGGTGTTGGAAAACCCCAGGTTCGCGGTTAGCGAGGCTGTAAGCCCGGTTTGCCCTTTGGCTACTGCCACATCCCGTTTAGCTTCAGCAATGCGTCGCACAAAGGCAATCGCATCCGAGCGATTGGCATAAGCCTCATTCAAAACTCTATCCGAAGTAACACTCATATCTGTGATGGATTCTGGTAATACAAGCGATATCTTATCATCTCCTTCCTGGCTTATATAACTACGCAAGGTTAATGTTGAGACTTCAATATCCCGCTTTGCTATCCCTACGGCTTTTTTGGCGTTTAGTAATTCCAATTGAAGCTGTAATATCTCATTCCGGGTTACTTTTCCCAACTCGAACTTCATTTTAGCGATCTTCAGGATATTTTCCGTATTGGTATAGTTGGTTTGTGCTATTTGCAGATTAACCTGTGCCAGCAGCAGATCAAAAAAGTATCCGGTAGCCTTAATCGATATTTGTTCCTGTGCTTCTATGTAAGCCTGCTTGCTTTCATTGTATAGTAATGGTTGTATCTTCTTTTCCCATTTCAGACTGTTGTACTGTCCTAAAGGCTGACTGATCCCAATAGCATAAGGCACCCCGTTATACAACACATTATGCCGGTCGAAATCATCAAAACGCTGCAGCTGGCTTTCCCCATAAATAGTAGCACCGGTAGCCGTAATACTCTGGCTGAAGTTAAGCGTCATTTGCGAATTATCGTTGTGTACTTGTTGAAATAGGATAGTTCCATCGGGCTGAATTATAGGTGAAGTCGTTTTGCTATACCCCGGTAAATTACCGCTTAACGAAAGCTGTGGCTGATAATTGGATTTGAAAGTGCGCCATTGCCAGTATTTGGTTTCGCGGGTGGTAACGGCTTGTTTGGATGCAATGGAATTACCCTTAGCCAATTCAACCACATCGCGTAACGAAAGCCTGATAGTATCACTGCCACCCGAGCAAAATGCTCTTGTGCTGGTTAGTAAGAATAATATGATGTATAGATATTTCATTTTTCTTTTTTGTCTTAACCATGATTTGCATGATTTTTCACAGTTTAATTGTTTTTCATTGTGTTCAAGATGGCTACGCCTGTAAATGATTGTCATGATTACTTTCCTGATCACTGATTAACTGATCTCTGATCTCTAACCTCTAATTCCCTTTCACAGTCAACTCCTTTGAATTTTTAAACTCTGTCATGTCTGATGTTATCACTAAATCACCCTGTTTTACACCGTCCTTTAACTCCACGAAATCGAAATTGCTGAGACCGGTATGCACGCTTCGCTTTTCAGCTTTGCCATTGCTAAGCACAAAAATATCCTGCGGGCTTGCCCCTTTAAATGCCGGGCCGTTCGGCACACGCATTACCTTATTGTGCACGGCGGTCACCAGGTAAACATCGACCTTCATATTGGGACGCAGCTGCTTGTTGTTCCGCTCTTCGAGTTGTATATCGAAAGTGATGATGCCATTTTGCACCGAAGGGTATACATTCGATACACTTCCACGTAATTCGTTATCATTAAAGCGAACGATAACCGGCATCCCATTATGTAATTGGTCGAGGTAATTGTCTGACAAGCTTCCTGTTACTTTGAAACTGCTCAGATCGGCAATACGTGCCAGCGTTTCCCCTTCTTTTATATTAGCGCCAATGTTTTTATTTACATAGGTCACTACACCGCTACGGGTAGCCACTACATTAGCCAGATTCAGCTTGCGTTGCAATTCGTTCAGATCATTTTGCTGAATGTCAGCAGCAATTTCAGCTTCCTTTTCTTCCAGCTGCATTGTTTTTTGCTTGCTTTTGATCCCGTTCTCTATCTGCTTTTTTTCCAGTTGGGCCACTTTCAGGTTGAGCTCGGCTTGTTCAATATCTTCGCGTGTACCGCCACCTGCTTTATATAGTCGTTTAGCATTTTCAACGGCATCCGTCAGATTGCCTATGCGTAATTGTTTGATATCGTTATTGGATTGTATATCATAGTAGCTTTTCTCCAGGTCGAGTTTTAGTTTGCTGATATCATTCTTTTTGGTTTCGAGCTGAAATTTCATTTTGGCATAATCATTTTCAGATGCCGATTTATCAAGGGTAAGTATAGATTGCCCTGTTTTTACTTTACCACCCGCATCGGTCACCACGTTTTTGATGGAAGCATTGATCGGGCTGGTGACCACTTCCTCAAATTCAGGCAATACCTCGCCGGTAGCATTCAGTGTATTCTCAACATTCCCAATTTCTACTTTGGCAGTGCTTATTTCCGAAGCTGATACCGACGATCCAAGCCAGGCCCTGATCAATAGTATACACACTACTATTATGGCTATGACTATTAAGCCATAGATGAGCCCTTTCTTTCTTTTTTGCTGTATTACTTCCGCTGTGATCTCGGTATCCATATTAATATTTTATACAGTACCTTGCAATACCCATACCAAAGGCAACCATTTAATTATCAATAATTTGAAATATTTCGCGCTTTAGAAAAGTGATCGATATCGGACAAAATATCTGATTACGGGCAAATCGGGTAAATCAAATTCATTGATTCCGATTAAAATTTATTTTAGAGGTATATATTTTATGCAAACAACATTAAATTTACGGGGATCAAAAAATAATAACATTCAGACAAAAAAGCCCTTATTACAAAAACTTATATGAAAAGACTAAACTTGCCCAGTGGTGTTATTGATACGATCTACGTCATTTTCGGAATACTTTTTTGTGCTTTCGCTTTAACAGGCTTTTTGATACCTAATAAATTTTTTGACGGAGGAGTTACCGGTATCTCCCTTGTTATTAGCGAGCCAAATGACTATAAGAGTATTGCTTATGTGATAGTGGCAGTAAACATCCCTTTTATCATTATGGGTGCCATGCAGGTGAATAAAATGTTCGCCTATAAAACTTTAGCGGCTGTGCTTGGATTGGGGTTGTGCCTACTATCCTCACGGTATATACATTTCCCTCCAGTGACTAACGACAAATTGCTGGTTGCTGTCTTTGGTGGTGGGTTTATGGGTATTGGGGTAGGTTTATCCATTCGCGGGGGTTGCGCATTGGATGGTATTGAAGTTTTGGCGCTTTACACGGGCAAACGTATTAGTTTTACCATCAGCGAGATCATATTAGGGATCAATATCGTTATTTTCCTTATCGCTGCTTTTGAAGTAGGATTCGTCACCTCTCTTTATTCCATCCTTACTTATTATGTTGCTTCACGAACCAGCAATTTCGTTATAGAGGGGCTGGAAGAATACACTGGTGTTACAATCATTTCTGCACAGAGCGCAATCATCAAGGAACGGCTGGTGATGGAACTAGGCCGGGGTATCACAGTTTATAAAGGCGAACGCGGTTTCCTGAAGCAAAGTTTTGAAGTAAGCCAACCGGTGGATATCGTATTCACAGTTGTCACAAGGCTTGAGGTTCGCCGATTAAAAAAACTGGTACATGATATAGACGAAAAGGCTTTCATTTTTACCAGCACTATTAAAGAGGCTGCCGGCGGCGTCCTAAAACGGCGGGCAAGGGATCATTAATATCATAAGGCTATTTACTTTCGGCAACAATAGCTAAAACAGGTCAGGGCATAATTTATTTTGATAGAATTTAAATATGCTAACTCACTGAATTCTTTATTTTTATAGCGAATCATTACATTTATAGAGGAACTTCAACCCGAGCCCTCTTTATGAAAAAATTCTTGCTCCTTATTGCCCTCATTACTGCGGGGTACTCACCGGCACTCTCTCAAAAAAGCAAGGTGGATAGCTTTCGCAAAGCTTATCAAAAGAATAAGCAGGATTCAACACTTGCGTTGCTCCTTGTTGAACGCAGTTCGTCGGATTTCCTGACCACTGATGTGGATTCAGGAATGATATGCGCACGGCAGGCCCTCAATATTTCGCGCAAGATCGGGTTCAAAAAAGGCGAGGTTCGAGCCAAAGCCGCTATGGCTGTATTCCTCAACATTAGCGGCGACCTTCCGGGCTCACTGAAAATAACATTCGAAACATTGCCTGAGGCTATCCAAATCAAAGAAACGCGCGTTGTAGCTTCATGTTATAACACCCGCGGGCTCACCTATTCAACCTTAAAAGACCGTAAAAAGTCGCTTGATAACTATTATGCGTTTCTGCACATCGCAGAGAAGTATCACCTTACTTCCCTTTACACAACGGCACTGAACAATATTGCCAGGCAATATCTTGATATGGACCGGCTTGACTCGGCGACCTGGTTCAATCAAAAAGCGTATGACGTATCCATAAAAAAAAATCTGATGAAATATATTGGATATCCTATCCGTAACTTTGGGATCATCCGGTTTAAAAAAGGCGACATGGCCGGCGCTATTGCCTGGTATAAAAAAAGCCTTTCGGACTCATCGACACATGGCAATCATTATTTGCAAAGTGAGGACTCCAGGCGAATTGCTGAAGCATATCAAAAACTAGGCAAATCAGACTCGGTAATCGATTATGCCAAAAAAGCCTTCGAAGAGGCCAAACTTGATCGTAACCCCGACCAGGTGCAGCGGGCAACCACCTTGTTAACTGATCAGTATAAATTGAAGGGTGATTTTAAAAATGCATTTTACTATCAGCAAGTAACACAGACTGCTAAAGATAGCCTGTTTAGCCAGCAAAAAACGCTGCAGGTGCAGAACCTGGCCTATAATGAAGAGCAACGCAAACAGGATGAACATGCTGCTGAAATAGCTTACCAAAATAGAGTTCGGTTTTACGTGTTACTGGGTGTGATTGGAGTTTTTGTGTTAATAGCTGCTATTCTTTTGTTTGCCAACAGCCAAAGGAAAAAGGCCAATACAATACTGAAGCAACAAAACGATAAGATCGAAACTCAGCGTAAGGACCTGGAAAAAATCATCGCCGACCTTAAAAATACGCAAATACAGCTGATCCAGTCTGAAAAAATGGCCTCGCTTGGGGAGCTTACAGCCGGCATAGCACACGAGATACAGAACCCGCTCAACTTCGTCAACAATTTCTCAGAGATAAATACAGAGTTGATAGATGAGATGCAAAATGAGATCGACAAGGGAAGTTTTGCTGAAGTAAAAACCATTGCAGATGACATAAAAGAGAACCAGTTAAAAATAAGCCAGCATGGCAAACGGGCAGATTTTATAGTAAAGGGTATGCTGCAGCACAGCCGGGTCAGCACCGGCGAACGACAAGTCACCAATTTAAATGTACTTGCAGACGAGTTTTTTAAACTGTCCTATCATGGTTTAAGGGCAAAGGATAAATCATTTAATGCAGAAATGATCACCAGTTTTGCTCCTGATTTGCCTAAGGTAAATATAGTACAACAGGACATAGGCAGGGTTTTGCTTAACCTATTCAATAATGCTTTTTACGCGGTTAATCAAAAAGCCAAAAACGCTGGAGCAGGCTATAGGCCGGAGGTTTTGGTAAGTACCTCAACCGAAAATGGCCAGGTCATTGTCAAAGTAAAGGACAATGGAAATGGCATTCCCGATGCTATTAAGGACAAGATCATGCAGCCATTTTTTACAACCAAACCAACAGGGGAAGGTACCGGCCTTGGATTATCATTAAGTTATGATATTGTGGTGAAAGGGCATGGAGGAAGTATTAATATTAACAGCAAAGAGGGTGAAGGTTCAGAGTTTATTATTTTATTACCGGCTTAATAATAAATAATTATGAATATCATTAAGAGATTTTGGTATATATTAGTAACAGTAGCTTTTGCATCTTGTAATAATAATCCGCCTGCAAGTCCACCACCGAATTCGGCACTTAAGCCAATTGTTGTAAAGCCTTTAGAGTTTGATAATGAAGAGAAAATAAATTGGGTTGACAGTAGCCTATCAGAACAGCCCGTTGTCTCCAAAATAAATATTAGTAGTCTGCCGACAACACCTTACGGCACTTTCAATTTTAAACCATTTTCCAAAACTGTAGAAGAGGCTCGGTTTGATTATAATGATTTACCGGGTAAGGAACTGGATATAAGCAAGCTCACATCCAAACCATTAAAATTTGATACCTGTATATTGGGGCCGCCCAAATCTGTCATAGCAGGGCCACTGCATTTAAATAATTTGAAAAATGCTTCTCTTTTTGAAATGGGTGAAGCGCAGGGCTTGAAGGGCGCTCGTGTAACCTGCCTATTGACCGATCATGATGGTTTTATGTGGATAGCGACTGATCTGGGCGTTTATCGGTATGACGGTCAAAACCTGCTGCAGTATATACCCGTACATATTGAGCATTCTATTTTCAGCATGTTGCAGGATAAATCAGGCCAGATATGGATGGGAACCCACAATGGAGGTTTACTGGTACTTGAACCACAAACCGGGCTTATTAAAACTTTATCTACAAAGCAAGGTTTGAGTAATGAAAATATAGCCAGGATGATATTTGATGATCAGCAAAGAATATGGGTTACCACACTTGGCGGAGGTGTAAATATCATTGATCCCAAAAAGCAAACTATTAAAATTTTGAGTAAATCACAGGGGCTATCGGCTCCTGAAGCTTTCGGCATAACACAGGATGCCAACCACAATATTTGGATCGCTACATTTAGTAATGGGGTTGATTTAATCGACATAAAAAATAATAAGATCAGGTATATCAATAAAACAAATGGCTTAAAAAAGGACTCGTTAACTGTGATAGTGGCTGACCGGTATAACAGGATTTGGATAGCCCCGTATCCTGGTGGAGCATTAACTGTTATTGATATCGCAAAAAAATCGATCCGTTATATTAATGACTCCCAGGGGCCCAACGTGGCTATATGGACTTTAATACCAGATAACAAAAACCATATTTGGGCGGGCACGTCAACCAACGGGGTTCAGGTGATTGACCTGGACAATAAAAGGATAAAAAGGCTGCATACTACCAGCGATTTGAATGGAGACGCCAGCGGAGATTTTGTTGAAAATATCAACCAGGACAACAGGGGTCAGGTATGGATGGCAACCAGAAATGGATTGAATGTACTAAAGGAAAACAATACCGTAACTGAACGCATCGGCACTAGTAGCGCTGCATGCTTGCTCGAAGACCATAATGGTATTATATGGGAAGGGACTTTTAAAGAAGGCGTCAAGATAGTAGATCGCAAAAAGCAGGTAAGCAGGCAATTGACCAGTAAAGAGGGTCTCCAAGACAATAATGTCCAAATTATTAAAGAGATCAATGGCGAGATATTTATTTGTACTAATTCGGGTTTAGATATTGTCAGTTCAGACAGAAAAACAATTCGTCATCTGAGCAATATCCATACGAAAAACTGGTACACCACCAGCTTTGCCGCCTGGGAACAGCAGCGCACTGTTCCAAATGTAATAAGTGACAAAACCGGTAAACTGTGGGTTAGCAGTAACAGACTGTATATCATTGACCTCAAAAAAAGGATTGTACGATCCACATCAATAAGGCCAAATGATTATGCAAGCTATCTATTGCAGGACAACCAGGGAAATGTCTGGATAAGTACCGTGCTTAACGGTATTGGCGTAATTAATGAGCAAGCAGAAACGATAAAATACTTAAAAAACAGTCCAAAGTTGGAAACGGGCTTTAAAGTGCTATTGAAAGATGATGAAGGAAATATTTGGATAGGAACCTCAAAGGGAATTTATGTTGCTGATTTAAAGAATAATAAACTTGTTTTTTTCTCTGTTCAGCAAGGCCTCATTAGTGAAGATATCATCTCATTGCTAAAACACAGTGGTCATATCTATGCCTGCACCCAAAAAGGCATCACTGTTATCACTCCCGGGGCAAAGGATATTGCCTTTAATAAAAAATGGGGTATTGAATCTTTTGGAGCGGATTATGGCCTTACAAAAGCGACCATGGACTATTATAACACCGATCTGGTCACCAAAGATGGCTTATATTGGTGGCGGGGTGATGGGATAACCCTATTAAACCTGGCCCCAAAAGATACTTTCGCATCAAGATGCTATATCACTGGGGTAAGTTTGCTTGACGAACAAAAAAAATTCATGGACCCGGCAAGGGCCAATTCCGGCACTTTTACCCGATGGGGGCAAAACAAACCCCATTATTACAAAAGCACCAGCGGATCACCGGACTTAGCTTATTTACCAGATAATAACTTAAACTGGCAAAATGTAGCCGGCCCATATAACATGCCTGTTAATCTGCAGCTATCTTATGATCAAAATTTTATTCAATTTCAATACACCAGCCTTGATCTGGTAAACAGCGGTCATGATACATACCGCTACATACTGGAAGGCTCTGATAAGAAATGGAGCGATGTCACTACTTCAACCTCCAGTAAGCATTATTTCAGCCTGAAACCGGGCCTATACACCTTCAAAGTTATTGCCCTGGGTTTACACGGCATTTGGACCAATCCAGCCCAATTAAGTTTTACCATTAAACCGCCATGGTGGCAAACCTGGTGGGCTTTTCTAT
>DATHLW010000626.1:0-2550 GCA_035487675.1 Mucilaginibacter sp.
GGATTGGTAGTGGCTGGATTATACGGCACCTTGTAGCTGGTAATAATGATCGAGTTGTTGAAGGTGGTATCCAATTTATAATTGGTCTTTATTCCGTTCGAAAATACCGTATAGGAGATTTGCTGACTGGTCGGTGTGTAATTCCCCAGGCCGGTGTATAAGAGGTTAATACTTAGTGAATCTTTTGCCGTGTTTAACAAATATGGCCCTGCAGTACTAATTGAAATATTATTATTAATAATGGTGCTCTTTATTATAGGCAATAGCCAGGCCTCGCCATTTTTTTGTGCGGTGATCACGATTGGCGGCGGCAATACGCAGCAAAGTGGTTTTTTTGTGCAGGAGGGTGAAAGTATTACCGTGACTAAAAGGATAAGGTAAATAAGTTTTTTCATAGACCAGGTTTATTCGAATATACGAAAGCGGTAGATGTTTCGCTACAAAATATGTTGCACTCATAAAAATAAATCTCCATATTTTATTCATGCCCAATTTGCTTAAGTTTGCTCCCAATGAACCCTAAAGCAAGCCTCATTATCGGCATTATTTGTATTTCCTTCTCGCCGATATTTGTGAAGCTAGCTGTTTCGCCACCCGTTACATCGGGATTTTACCGCATTTTTATCGCATGGGTGTTCCTGGCGCCTTATTGCATTTTTAAAGGCAAATTAAAAATAAGCCGCAATGATCTGTGGATAGCCATATTAGGCGGTGTGGTCTTCGGCGCGGATATAGCTATTTGGAACTTATCTCTAATGAAGATCAGCGCAACCATCTCCACACTTGTTGCCAACCTGGCGCCGGTATGGGTGGGCTTATTGAGCTTTTTGATATTACGAAAAAAATCGGGCGCCTTATTCTGGATTGGTACATGGATTGCCATTTTAGGTATGGTAATATTGGTAGGCTATCAGCATATCTTACACCTGCAATTTAACATTGGTTTGGTATATGCCCTGATAGCAAGCTTGCTTTATGCCATTTATATCATGATCACCAAAGGCATTTTGCAAAAGATAAGCACGGTTACTTTCATGTTTTACAATATGCTGGGAGCATCCGTATTCCTATTGCTTATATGTCTATTTCAGCATGACGAATTGGTGAATTTCCCTGTAGCAACATGGTTGAATTTGCTGGGCATGGGCCTTATTTGCCAGCTTGCAGGATGGATCACCATTAATTACTCGCTTAATTATTTGGATGCTACCAAAGTTTCGGTTGCATTGCTCAGTCAAACGGTTATAGCAGGTATCTGGGCCATGCTTTTTTTGAACGAGACGCTTGAATTCAAGGAAATCGCGGGCAGTGTAATCGTATTAACCGGTATCACTATTACTTTTTTGAAGCGAAGGCAACTAAATAATTCATAAATTAAGGCCGCCAACATTGGCGGATTGCCCTACATTTGTAATCTGTGTTATGATCACCAAAACCACCATCGACCGTATTATGGAAGCTATCGACATCGTCGAGGTGGTGGGCGAGTTTGTGCAGTTAAAAAAGCGCGGGGCCAATTATGTTGGGTTATCGCCATTTAGTAATGAGCGTACCCCTTCATTTACAGTGTCCCCGGCAAAGGGTATTTTTAAAGACTTCTCTTCAGGCAAGGGCGGTTCGGCTGTCACTTTTTTGATGGAATTGGAGAAGTTCACCTATCCTGAAGCATTAAAATGGCTGGCCAATAAATACAGCATCGAGGTAGAGGAAACTGTTGAGGCATTCGAAAATAAAGAGGAAGAAAACCATCGCGAAAGCTTGATGATCGTCAGTGCTTATGCTGCTAAGTTTTTTCATGAAAGTTTATTAGAAAGCGATGAGGGCCAAAGCATAGGCCTGAGCTATTTTAAAGAACGCGGTTTTAGTAACGATACCATAAAGAAGTTTGAACTAGGCTACTCGCCCGATCAATGGGAAGCCTTTTCAGCCAAGGCAATCAAAGAGGGTTACCAGGAAGAGTTTCTGGTAGAAAGCGGGTTATCTGTTAAGCGCGATAATGGAACGTTGTATGACCGTTACCGTGGCCGTGTGATGTTCCCGATACATGGCTTTACCGGGCGCGTGATCGCTTTTGGTGGAAGGACGCTGAAGACGGACAAGAATGTTCCGAAATATGTCAACTCGCCGGAGTCGGAGATCTACCATAAATCGAATGTTTTATACGGTCTTTACTTTGCCAAAAAAGCCATAAGGGATGAGGATAACTGCTACCTGGTAGAAGGGTATGCAGACGTATTGTCCGTTCACCAGGCGGGTATAGAGAACGTGGTGGCTTCATCGGGGACTTCGTTGACGGTGGAGCAGATCAGGACATTAAGTAAGTTAACTCAAAATATAACAATACTTTACGATGGTGACTCTGCGGGGATCAAAGCCGCGATAAGGGGGTTAGATATAGTAATTGAACAAGGGTTGAATGTAAATGTCGTATTATTCCCAGATGGACATGATCCAGATTCTTATGTACGCAGTGTTGGCACTAATGCCTTCAAAACTTATATTGACAAGAATAGCAAAGATTTCATTGATTTTAAAACGGATATACTTTTA
>DATHLW010000627.1:0-6878 GCA_035487675.1 Mucilaginibacter sp.
TTATTCTGACGGTAAAAGCCCGGTAAAAACTTACTTAATGGCGTTTCGGCCGGGTAATCACCCAAAATTCGCTGAAACGTTTTAAGCTGGTTCAATGCCTTCATTCTACCTTTTTTAACTCAAAATTATTGTATTGGAGCACATTTACATGAGTGTTGATCCACCCAAGCCCCGGTTTTTTGATAAATCTATATTTATTAAGCAATCCGGTAAAATCTTTTTTATCCAATTTTTTCAGATCTTCCGGATTTTCGCCCAATAATGCACCAAAATACATACCCTCATCATAACCCATCAGCGCATAATGTGTGGGCTCGCTGCGATAAGCTTTACGATAGCTGCGAATAAAAGCATTCACCTGTGACGATTTATAATCAACCCGGTCGGTTGTGGTGATATGCGTTTTGAGCCTTTGTAAAATATCGGGTTTAAGATAGCTAAATTTTGTCCAGCTTGGGTGTCCGAATAAAGTAACCGGGTATATTTTGGCCAATGAATCCAGCGAGTGAAGTGTAACCATCAGAAATTGCTGGTTGGTGGATGGGACCACAAATACATTTTCTTCAGTTGCTGAAAGTTGCGGCATAAGCTCATCCAGCCTGCCACGCACAATGGTTGGGGCGATGATTTTGGTTTTGTGCTTGCTTAAGCTATCTATCCCTTTTCTGAAAGGCGTGATGTACTTATTATCCTCGCTAAATCCTGATTTAAGTATAAATACCTTTTTAGGCTTATAATGCTCATTAATATATTCAGCAGCCGACCATGCGTGGTACTCCAGTGGGGTAGCCACCGTTACCAGGAACTGATCTTTAACGGTTGCCGGTGCGGCCGGCGAAAGCGGTGATACGGTAGGGATTACCTTACCTGTTCCAGCCAAAATATTCGCGAATGCCTGCAGGTCATCAGGAAATACCGGACCTACAACAAGATCACTGGTGCGAATAGCAGGTGTGTAAGCCAGGTTGCTCGCGACAGCAGGTGCATCTTTTGTGTCAAACACTTGCAGCTTATAGTTGTAACCGCGTTCGGCAAGTGAATCTAATGCCAATTTAAACCCCTGGTAATAATCCAATGAAAGGTTAGCCCGGCTTAATGTACCAGGAGTGTATTGAGCGCCTGAGTTAAGGTCGTCCAAAGTAAAAGGCAACAGCATGGATATAGTTGATACCCTTGCTGATGCCGGTTTTTCCGGTGCCTTTTCGGATTCTTTTTTAGCGGCAGCCGGAATAGTTCGTACAGGAGCAGAAACGGGTTGCACTTTTGGCGAACAAGCCGCCAATAATACTATTCCTGCAAAAAATAACCACTTACTCCCACTCAATAGTGGCCGGTGGTTTCGAACTGATGTCATATACTACCCGGTTGATACCTTTTACGTTGTTAATGATCTCGTTGGATATCTTTGCCAGCAGATCATAAGGGAGATGGCACCAATCGGCGGTCATACCGTCTAATGATTCCACTGCACGAAGGCATACTACGTTTTCGTAAGTACGCTCATCGCCCATTACACCCACCGACTGTACCGGCAAAAATATAGTACCGGCCTGCCAAACTTTATCGTAAACACCTGCCGACCGCAAATTGTTGATATAAATCGCATCGGCTTCCTGTAATATCTGTACTTTTTGTGGGGTAACCTCGCCTAATATCCTGATAGCCAATCCCGGACCCGGGAATGGGTGACGTCCTAAAATATTCGGGTCGATGCCTAAAGCTTTACCAACTTTACGCACCTCATCTTTAAATAAGGTATTTAATGGCTCTACAACTTTCAGTTTCATAAAATCAGGTAGGCCCCCTACATTATGGTGCGATTTGATGGTTGCTGATGGCCCTTTAACGGATACAGATTCGATCACATCGGGGTAAATAGTACCCTGGCCAAGCCATTTTACATCTTGTACATGGTGCGCTTCATCATCAAATACTTCGATAAATACGCGGCCTATGGCTTTACGTTTCTTTTCAGGGTCAGTTAATCCGGCAAGTGCATCGTAGAAACGTTGCTTAGCATCAACGCCTTTCACATTCAGGCCCATATGTTTGTAGGAGTCCAATACAGACTCAAACTCATCCTTACGCAAAAGGCCGTTATCTACAAATATGCAATAAAGATTTTTGCCGATAGCATGGTGCAGCAATACCGCCGCAACCGATGAATCTACGCCACCTGATAGGCCTAAAACTACTTTATCGTTACCTAATTTTTCTTTAAGGGCAGCAACAGTGGTTTCGACAAATGAATCGGGCGTCCAATCCTGTGCACAGCCGCAGATATCTACTAAAAAGTTTTGCAGCAACTGTTTGCCATCAATGCTATGAGTTACTTCCGGGTGAAATTGTATGCCGTAAGTTTGAGTATTCTTAACGTGGTAAGCAGCTACTTTAACTGTATCGGTGCTGGCAATTATTTCAAAATTTTCGCCAATGCGGGCAATGGTATCCGCGTGCGACATCCATACCTGGGAACCTTCAAAAACCTGTTTAAATAATGGGTTGCCTTTCTCAATATATTGAAGATTGGCCCGGCCATACTCACGGGTGCTTGACGGCAACACCTCGCCGCCATTAAAATGGGCGATATGCTGAGCCCCATAGCAAACCCCTAAAATGGGCAATGTGCCATGAAATTTATTGAAATCAAAATGCGGCGCGTCATCCTGGCGAACGGAATATGGACTGCCTGAAAGGATAATGCCTTTTACTGTGCTGTCGATCTCGGGAAAATGATTGAATGGGTGGATCTCACAATAGATATTGAGCTCCCTGACACGGCGCGCTATCAATTGGGTAAACTGCGAGCCGAAGTCAAGAATGAGGATTTTTTCTTGCATGGGCAAAGATAGGGTTTAGATTTGAGATTTGAGATATGAGATTTGAGATTCTCGATCTACTCCATCGGCACCGAATGTATGGCAATACGGTTTCCTTCAGTATCCAGGAAAACTGCCATGTAACCATTTTCAGGTGATATCTGTGTTTTTGGGATAATGATCTTTCCACCGGCTATTTTCACTTTATCAAGCACGAGTTGTACATCGGGGTTGCCATTCAGATAGACCAGCGGGCCACTATGTGCCGAGGGTTTATAGAAATCCCCGCTGCTGCAGATGGCGCCCCCAACATTCATCGGATCCTCGATCGGGAAAAGCCGCATTTGCAGTTGAGGCATGTTCAGCGGGATCATTTTGATGTCGAAAATGGTTTCATAAAATTTCTGGGCGCGATCAAGGTCAGCGGCGGGTATTTCGAACCAACTGATAGCATTTTTGAAGATCATTGGGGTAGCCGTTAGTCTCAATAAATTTAATAGTTTTTTTGCATATCTGATAAAATTAAACTTTATTGAGTTTTCGTAAGTCTATATTATAAGAACTTACAGCAACCAATTGTTTTTTTAACCAATGTCATTAACAACCCGTTTGGCCACTTTTGAGGATATTCCTGAATTGCAGGAGTTGATCGCACTATCTGCACGTGGGCTAAGTTATGGTTATTATTCTCATGCTCAAACCGAAGGGGCTATCAAATATGTTTTTGGTGTAGACAGCCAGCTTATACAGGATGGCACCTATTATATAGTTGAATCAAAAAAATGTATTGTGGCCTGTGGAGGCTGGAGCAGGAGGAGCACTTTGTTTGGAGGTGATCAGCATAAGGATATGGCCGATCCGCTGCTTAATCCTGCTACCGACGCAGCGCGTATACGGGCTTTCTTCGTTCATCCGGATTGGGCACGAAGGGGAATAGGGCGTATGCTGATCAGTCTTTGCGAAAAAGCTGCACATGATTATGGTTTCACCAAAATGGAGATCGGCTCAACGTTGCCTGGTGTTCCCCTATATGAAGCGATGGGTTATCACAGGGCCAAGAAGATCAGCGTGCCATTGCCTGGTGGCGAACACTTTATGGTGGTGAATATGAAAAAGGATTTAAACCTTTTGAACAGTTAAAGTCCATTGAATTTTAACAGCTATAACCTCAGATGAAAACTTTAACGTTACTATCATTTATACTGCTCTTAGTATCGCCTGTTGCACGGGCGCAGCAAAAAAGCGAAAGCATTATTGTTGACCATATGCGGCGGGAGTTTATTACTTATCTGCCCGGCGGAATAAGCCAGGCGGCAGATAAGCCACCTGTTATTATTTCATTGCACGGACGACTGGGTACAGCTAGCGGGCAAATGAAATTTGCTGATTTCAAGCCAATTGCGGACAGGGACAAAGTGATCATTGTGTGCCCGCAGGGGATAGAGCGCAGTTGGAACGACGGTCGTGGTACGCCGGCTAACTCAAAGGGGGTTAATGATGTGAAATTTATTGATGAACTGATTACCTATATCATCAATACTTATCACGCTGACCCAGGTCGGATTTATGTAACAGGGATGTCCAATGGCGGTTTTATGTCCTCCCGCCTGGCTTGTGAGCTCAATAACCGGATAGCAGCTATCGCTGTCGTAGGTGCATCCATGGATGAAGATATGGGCTATCAACCTGTTAAACCGATGGCGGTCATGTACATACAAGGAACAAAAGATCCGTTAGTACCCTTTGCGGGTGGCAAAATGAAAAAAGGTTCGGGCGGCAACATTTACGGGCATGAAGAGGTACTAAAAAAATGGGCAGCAATTGATCATTGCGATAGTAAGCCAGTAACCTCTAATCTTCCGGTTATTGTGAATGATGGTACAAGTGTGGTGAAGGAGGAATATACTTGTACCAATGGCTTAAAAGTAATAGGTTTTACTATTGTAGACGGTGGGCACACGTGGCCTGGAGGGACGCAGTACATGCCTAAGTTTATCATAGGTTCGGTCACTAAAAACCTGAACGCCTGCGACGAAATATGGAAATTTTTTAAGGAGAACAGGCTTGGAGCAAATTAATTCCTGTTCTCCTTAAATAGTCTATTATCTTAAAGGAAAAAGAACACCAAAATTGATGCTTGACCGCTCAGTTTGAACAGTGCCATCGCTGTATTTAATTACATTATTAAATCCGCCCTGACCATCTAACTCGATAAACAGTTTGACATGATTGGATACCGGGAATTTTACACCGACACCGGCATCAAAGCCAATTTCTGTGCTATTGAAAGCAGGCTTTATATCCAGGCCGCTGTTAGATGATTCATTGGCGTCGAGCAAGAAACCCACATAAGGGCCGAAATGCAAATACCAGTTTCTAGTCCGTCCAAAGTGCCAGTTCGCCATTACCGGTATCGTTAAATAATTCAGATGGATGTCAACTCCATCTATTTCAGAGTTATCGGGCAGTATCAAATATCCGTTACCCCATCCTTTCTGGTCGTAAATTAATTTACCTTTGATGCTCCACCTGTTCGAGAAGTAATATTCTGCTGAAAAACCTAAATTAAGCCCGCTTGTATAATCACTACTATAGCCGGACCCGGAATAAGATACGCTTGCGGCATTATAGCCTATATTGGCCCCAAATTCAACAGCGTCTCTTCGTTGTGCAAACGACGCAGAACAGATGCCAAATAAAATCAATAGCGTGGTGAGTGTTTTTTTCATAAATAAATTGACTTAAGGTATTCACAAAGGTATTATTAATAGCCTAAAATTGTAAATTACTATCAGAAGGCTATGATTCAATCTTCGCAAGTTCCGGGTTTTATAGCATTGGAAGGCGGGCTACTTTTGTAGTGTTAAATAGTTAAAAATGGAAACACAGGAAACGATCAACTATCAGCGAATTGCAGATGCGATCAATTATATCAGGCTGAATTTTAAGGATCAGCCGAATTTGGACGAAGTAGCCGAAAAAGTAAATATGAGCCCCTTTCATTTTCAAAGGATGTTTACTGATTGGGCGGGTATCAGTCCGAAGAAGTTTTTACAATACCTGAGCATTGAGTATGCTAAAGGTATTTTAAAAGAGAAACAAGCCACTCTTTTTGATGCTGCTTTTCAAACAGGTTTATCCGGCACAGGCCGCCTGCACGATCTGTTTGTTAACATAGAAGGTATGACACCGGCCGAGTATAAAAACGGCGGCAAGGCGCTTACTATAAATTACAGTTTTGCTGAAAGTCCTTTCGGGAATATTTTAGTCGCCTCCACCACTAAAGGTGTATGTTATCTTGCTTTTGCCGATAATAAGGAAGAAGCCTTTGCTGAATTACAGGCACAATTTCCAAATGCTGCTTATCACCAGGTAGTGGATATGATACAGCAAAATGCCTTGTTCATTTTCAAAAAAGACTGGTCTAAAA
This sequence comes from Mucilaginibacter sp., assembly GCA_035487675.1. Taxonomy (GTDB): domain Bacteria; phylum Bacteroidota; class Bacteroidia; order Sphingobacteriales; family Sphingobacteriaceae; genus Mucilaginibacter. The sequence goes on from DATHLW010000627.1 coordinate 6,250, forward strand.
TATCTACTGTCAAACTGCATTTAAAAGGTACCGCTTTTCAGCTTAAGGTTTGGGAAGCCTTACTTCGAATACCAATGGGTGGTTTACATACCTACGGTTTAGTGGCGCAAAATATCCATTCGCCTAACTCCAGCAGGGCAGTGGGAAGTGCGATAGGAGATAACCCGGTAGCTTTCCTGATCCCTTGTCACCGGGTGATACGCTCCACCGGTGAATTTGGACAGTACCATTGGGGCTCAACACGCAAAACGGCTATAATCGGCTGGGAGGCAGCGCAGGTAAATGCGATAGCGGTTTAAAGTGATGAAGCAGCGCATTGAGCAACTGGATTGGGATCAGATCTCAAATAAGTTGAATGATAACGGTTATGCATTAGTCAGTGATATACTTACGCCTGTAGCATGTGATGATCTTGCCAGGAGATATGACGACAGGGAATTATACCGCAAAACCATCAATATGGAACGTTATCGTTTCGGAATGGGTGAGTATAAATATTTTAATTATCCCCTGCCACCGGTTATTGAACAAATCCGGCAAAGTGTATATCCTTACCTCGCCCCGATAGCCAATAACTGGATGAAGATGCTGAATATCCATAAACAGTTCCCTTCAATACACTCCGAGCT
>DATHLW010000628.1:0-3740 GCA_035487675.1 Mucilaginibacter sp.
CAGTATTGAACTTACTAAGCGAAACCACCGAGCTACGCGACAAGCTGGAAAGAAATACGCAATACTTTCGCACCAAAATGACTGAGGCGGGCTTCGACATCAGACCAGGCGTTCACCCTATTGTACCGGTGATGCTGTATGATGCCAAGTTATCGCAGGATTTTGCAGCCCGGATGCTGGAGGAAGGTATTTATGTGATCGGATTCTACTACCCGGTTGTTCCGCAGGGCAAAGCACGCATCAGGGTACAAATATCTGCCGCCCATGATCAGGAACATTTAGACAAAGCCATAGCAGCATTCACCAAGGTAGGTAAAGAGCTGGGGGTAATAAAGTAAACAGATATGCAAGAACAAATAGATCAATATACTTCAGAGATCAACGCTTTTTCACCAGCTAACACAGGGGAACTAGAGACATTCCGCATAAAATTTTTAGGTACCAAAGGAATTATAAAGGACCTTTTCGACCAGTTCAAAAATGTCGGCCCGGAAGAGAAGCGTACTTACGGTAAAGTGCTGAACCAGTTTAAGCAATTAGCTGAAGCAAAGTACCAGGAATTAAAAGAATCTTTCGACTCAGGACTCAAGACTCAAAACTCAGAACTTGACCTGACTTTACCGGGTGAAGGTTTCAATGTGGGTTCACGCCATCCATTATCATTAACCAGGATAGAGATCATCGATATCTTCAAAAGATTGGGATTCGTTGTAGCTGAAGGTCCAGAGATAGAGGACGACTGGCACAATTTCTCCGCATTGAACTTCCCTGAAGAGCACCCTGCACGGGATATGCAGGATACCTTTTTCATTAAGAAAAACAATGGCAGGGATGATATTGCCCTGCGTACGCATACGTCGTCAGTACAGGTGCGGATGATGGAAAGCGGAAAACCACCGTTCAGGGCCATTATGCCGGGACGTGTATATCGCAATGAGGCTATCTCGGCACGTGCACACTGCTTTTTCCACCAGGTAGAGGGCTTGTATATTGATGAAAATGTTTCTTTTGCTGATCTGAAGCAAACCCTGTATCACTTCGTGCAGGAATTGTATGGCGAGGGTACTAAGGTACGCTTCAGGCCATCATACTTCCCGTTCACTGAACCATCAGCAGAGATGGATATCAGTTGCACCATCTGCGGAGGTCCCGGTTGTAACATGTGTAAGTACACCGGCTGGGTGGAGATACTGGGCTGTGGCATGGTTGACCCGAATGTTTTGGAGAACTGCAACATCGACAGTAAGAAATATACCGGCTTCGCCTTTGGTATGGGGATAGAAAGAATCACCAACTTAAAATATGTGATAAAGGATTTGCGTTTATTCTCTGAAAACGATGTTCGTTTCCTTAAACAATTCCAAACAGAGATCGTATGATCCGTAAACTCTGCCTGCTGGCTGTAATTACCCTGAGCTGTTTATCATGCGGTAAAAGTGGTGATTTGGTACCTAGTGTAGCCGTCAACTTCCAGGCTAATGTTGATGATCCGCGTTTAGCGGCATTGAAGAGCCCCGGTGGTGCGATCCTCATACAAGGATATGGCGTAGCGGGATTGATCATTTATCGTGAACCTGATCTGACTTACGCCGCTTATGATGCCTGCAGCAGTTATCAACCCCAAAAAAGGTGTGCGGTCACCTTAGACAACAACTCCCTCACCTGCACCGACCCCTGCAGCGGATCAAAATTCTCACTAGCCGATGGTACGCCTGTAAAAGCACCTGCCACACGGGCGCTGCGTGCCTATAGTGTAAATGTGAGTAATTTTGAGATATTTGTATCGAATTGATACATGGAAGCTGATAAAATCAAAGAAAGTATAAAAAAGGCGGCGCAGGAATTATTCCGCAAGTTTGGTTACCATAAAACAAGTGTTAACGAGATTGCCAAGAAGGCCAAGATAGCAAAAGCCACCATTTATAAGTATTTCGACAGCAAGGAAGCGGTTTTGCACGTATTGCTGATGGATTATATTAAATCCAGCGTGGATGAACTGATCAACAGTAATGTGACGGAAATAGATGAGGAAACGCACCTGAGCAACCTGATCATGAAAACCTGCCGCCTCTCCTACACCGTTTGCAATGAGTTTATTGGCTGGGATTTTATCCGCGAATCTGCCAATTCACAGGATTTTTTGAAAAATCTTTCCAACGAACTGGAAGAAATGCTGGTAACCTCCTTTATGCAATTAAGTGGTATTCGCAAGCAGGAAAACTCCATGCAGCGCATACGCTTCCTGATCAAATGCAGTAAAAGTATTGTATTCAGTTTTGCATTTACCTCTGTCAGCGATTCGGACGTACGCAAAAACTTTGTTTCTTTTCAGAAGGAGATATTGCCCTATTTGGTGAAGGCGGCGATATTGGTGTAGAAATTAATTAGAGCATCACCACCGTTTAGCGACCAAATTTCTGCTTAAACCAGTTTCCAATAAACGACCCAACAATACCCGCAATCGAACCGACCAGGCTAAAAAACAGATTGAAAATAATAAAATAAATAAATCCGCTTGTACCGGTTTTATTCTTGTAGCCAGCAAAAATGTACACCAGGAATAAAAAATAACCAAATATAGCCCCATTGATTATGCTGCCGCGGCGGTCTTTACTGGTGTAGCCTATGATCAGTGCAGCAATCGCCCATGGAAATACATCATACCAGCCATAAAAAAAATAATAAGAAATAAGGCCAAGTAGCGCACCAGATAATCCTGATAATAAATTAGTTACATATTTTTTCATATTTTTTGGCTTTAAAAAAGTTCTTATTTTTTAATCAAAAATTTTGAAATCAAATTTATAATAATTTACTTTGAAACACAAAGTGCTTTTCAATGGAAGAAAAAGAACTACAAAATGAGCTGGCATCCATACGCAGCATTATGGAACGCTCATCAAAATTCATATCTCTGAGCGGGTTATCGGGGATATTGGCGGGTATCTATGCGTTGATAGGAGCGTTTTTAGCTTACAAGTTAGTTTACAGCGGGCTACCATCACCTTATAATCCATATGTTCAAGCCTCTTCTTCTGACAATACCGCAGGTGTTTCCTATGGATACGTTAGTAATTTCCCACTAGAGATAGTATTTATAGGAATACTAGTACTTGTTGCATCAATTGTTACGGCTGTAATTCTAAGTAAAAGACAGGCAAAACGTAAAGGGCAACCTTTTTGGGGAAAGACAAGTCAAGCATTGTTTTTCCATATGGCGACTCCATTGATTACAGGAGGCATATTAGTTACTATGCTCCTTTATCAAGACACAGTAGCATACGTTGTACCCACAATGTTGATATTTTACGGCTTGTCCCTTGTTAGTGCCAGCAACTTTACTTTCAGCGATGTAAAATATCTCGGTTTACTCGAAATAATCCTGGGACTCATCGCGGCTTGTTTACCCGGGTACGGATTACTATTTTGGGCCATTGGTTTTGGTGTGCTGCATATCATCTACGGCGGCATGATGTACTTAAAATACGATAAGTGAAGATATCCTTTGATAAACTTGATAAAGCGTTTGAGAACCGTGTAAGGCTGCAGATCATGAGCGTACTGGCGGCCAATGAGCGTTACGATTTTAATTCGCTCAAAGATCTGCTGAACATTACCGACGGCAACCTGGCTTCGCACCTAAAAGCATTGGAGAAAGAGGAATATATTGTAGTTCATAAAAGCTTCCTGGGTCGTAAACCAAATACAAACTATGAGGCTACAATTAAAGGTAAACAAGC
>DATHLW010000629.1:0-5507 GCA_035487675.1 Mucilaginibacter sp.
GAATCGTAATTGTCTATTATTAATATCTTGCTCATTTTACAACTCCTCTGCTAATTCAATAGCTTTTCTCAACGCTGCTATCTTGTTATCTACTTCTTTTAATTCACTCTCAGGGTTCGAGTCGGCTACGATGCCTGCCCCCGCCTGGTAATGCAGCGTATTGTTTTTGCTCAGGAACGACCGTATCATGATAGCATGATTAAAGTCGCCATTGAAGCCTAAAAAGCCTATCGCACCGCTGTAAAAACTGCGCTTGCTTTTTTCATTTTCATCGATGATCTCCATCGCCCTGAATTTTGGTGCGCCGCTTAACGTTCCGGCAGGGAAGGTATCCGCTACGATTTTGAATGACGATACCCCCGGCAACAATTTACCACTCACATGCGATACTAAATGGATGAGGTGTGAGTAATACTGTACTTCCTTAAAAGCTTTTACCTGTACCTGCTCACAATGGCGGCTCAGGTCGTTGCGGGCGAGGTCGACCAGCATTACATGCTCTGCCGATTCTTTCGGGTCATTCTCTAATTGGCGTGCTATTTCGGCATCTTTTATGTCATCGCCGCTGCGTTTAAATGTTCCGGCGATAGGGAATATGCTGGCTACATTATTTTTTATGGTGATCTGTGCCTCCGGTGATGAACCGAATATCCTGAAATCGCCAAAATCAAAATAAAACAAATAAGGTGAAGGGTTGATGGAGCGCAAGGCCCGGTAAACGTTAAACTCATCGCCTAAAAACTGTCTTGAGAAAGGCCTTGATGGTACAATCTGGAATACATCGCCCCTGAAGATATGCCGTTTCATCTTCTCCACCATCGCCATAAATTCTTCGCCTGTAAGGGTTGATTTTTCTTCCCCCTTGATCTGAAAATGGTATTCCGGAAAATTCTTGTTCTTGATCAGGTATTCCATCTTTTCCAGTCCGCCGTTGGCAGGCTGCCCTTCGGGTTGGTTCTGGAAGATGTGCAGCTCATTCTTAAAATGATCTATAGCGATGATGTAGCGGTAGATATGGTATTGCATCACCGGTATCTTGCGGATATCATCCGGCACATTCTTTAGTTTGATCGTCTCGTAATGCTCAACGGCCTCATGGGTAAAGTACCCCCATATGCCGTTGGATATGATCTTGGAATGGTTCTCCGTAGTTTCAAAATCAGCCACAAACTGGCTGATCTGCTCCACCAGGTCAAAAGTGCCCGGCTCACTGATTTCGGTATGGCCATCGGGATAGCTTTTCTTTAAGCGCCCATCCTCCAGCACCAACCCGCTGATGGGTTCGCAGCAAACATAGCTCATGCTGTTCTCGCGGCTATGGTAGTCGGAGCTTTCCAGCAGGAGCGAGTTGGGGTACACATCACGCAGGCGCAGGTAAATACTCACCGGCGTGGTGGTATCGGCTAATAGTTTTTTGGAAGTAGTGGTAATCTTATATCGTTTCATTTCGTTGTTTCAAAAGTATTATAAAATACAAAACCCGGCGTTGGTTGGCGCCGGGTTCATATTAGGTTTACAATTGATTAGTAAGTCTTATCAAAAACATATCCGGCTGTCACGTGAGTGATGCCACCAGCTAGTATTTTGTAATTTTTTAATCATCGCGGTCACAAATTTATAAAGAAAATTGAATTACCAAATTTTTCGTGAAAATAATTTGTATTTTTTATTGGCCATGAAGCTATTATGAGCAGTTTTTCCCTCTTTTTTAGCTGTCATTCACAATGGTTTTTTTCAAGATAATATTGCTCAGGACATGCCAATAAGGCCTCTTTTGCTTAAAATTATGACCGCTGCAATGATTATCAATGCTAAAGTGTAAAAAATAGCGATGCTTTTATGCTTTGCGTCAGACGTAGCGCCGTGTTTTGAGCGTGCATGCCCTATGGTGATCAAAGCGATGGCGATGATCATGCCTGTGAGGTGCTCAACGGTCCAGTAACGGGTGGTGGCATCTTTCATGGTGTCGGCGCCAAACTTTACAAAAGGGCTTACAAAATATAACACCAGTCCGATCAATAATTGAGTGTGCACCGAGATCATGGCAAAGAGGTTGAGTTTGCGGTTGCCCTCGCTGTAGGCTTTGTGGCCCAGCCAGTCGGCCCATGCACGGATGATAGCCGGCAGAACCAATAAGAGTACGATGTACCTGAGCCCGGAGTGCAGGTGCAGGAGAAAGCTGTATAAAGTCATGAGTTGAAAATTTTAACGAATATAGTAATTACTTGGGTTTTCGATATTTTTTCACTGTTTTAGGTGCCCAAGATGTTCTGGCCTTTTTTGTGTAGACTTGCGATAGGATGCTCATCATTATGAAAATTCAGTAAGTATTTCATATCCTGTATGGTGGTGTAATATGTAAGTCGGCAAGGACACCGTGTATCTTTTGTTCGTAATTTGTTCCAATTTCATCGGAAAATCTGATTTTAATAATAACTTCTTGGCTGAACTCTTCTGGATTAAAACGTCCGTCAATTATTGGAATTTCTTCACCAATAGCTAAGATGGGGATGTCTGTTCTTTCTATAAAACCAGCTTCAATATTGTACAGGTGTTTTATAATTGAAAAATTGAATGCTGAGTTATTTGATAAGGTGATTGTATAATTCAAAAATTGAATGGGATTAATTAAACCCCTGTCAATTTTTTTGATACACCTTTTGAAGATTGGTTTTATATCGTACACGAATTTTTTGTTCGTTAATTCATTCGCTTTCTTTTGGGCTTGTAATGAGTTGTACAAGAAAATAAATGTGAGAGTTGTTGCCACTAATTGACCGCCGAAGATAAATGTCTGGACAATTGAATTGGTGTCAGCTTGCATAGTTAAATATAGGGTTTATGGGGCATTCGTTCAGCTTTGTTTTAAGTCTTTCGCAGGCGACTTAAATCTTCTAAGAAAAATGAAGGGCTCTGTCTGGCAATCAATCTTAAGATTATCTTTTGAAAATATTCTGGAACAAAGAACTGGACAGAGTCCTGCATTCCATTTTTTGATTTTTTCGCAAATAATTTGTTTTCAATAGCGCTCAGTGAGGGCTATGCCGTTAAGGGTGCTGCGCTGAACTTAAACCAGAGTTTGAACTCTCGAACATTAATCCAAAAAAGTCGGAAGGATTGAAAGATAAAAGCAGAACCTAATCCTTATTCAGCTCCTGCAACAGGCTGATGATGGTTTGCAGGCATTCAATTTTAAAGTCGCTGCAGCAACATTCGAGCTTTACTCGTCCGTCAATAATTTCTATGACAGGTTTTTGGCGATGAACCGGGCAAGTCATCCTGGTAATTTCGGACTTAATACGCGTGTCCATTTTCATTGTTGTGGAAAGATAGAGATAATAAGGCAGTTAACCAATTTGGGCAGACTTTTACCTATACCGGAAAGCTAAACTTACCCATCAGCACAGCAGGGTTATTACCAATGGCAATAGGCGCTCCGGACAGGGCTTCATTACCTAACAGCGCAAACAATATGGCCTCCTTCGCATCCGGGTCGATGCCGAGGCTGGCGGTATTATCTAAGGTACCTTGCGGTAATAATTGTTTCAGGTAGGTCGTCACAAAGTAGTTGTGTGCCCCGCCGCCGCTTATGAATATTTTACTATCTGCCGGCAGGTTGGCGGTGATGAAATTGGCAATACTTTGGGCGGTAAAGGCGCTCAGCGTACACACGACATCCTGGTTGCTGATGCCTTTTGTGCCCGATACCTGCCGCGCATCTTCCAGGTAATTGAGGTTGAACAGTTCAGGCCCGGTGGTTTTGGGTGCTTTCTCTTTAAAAAAGGGATGATCCAGCAGGGCGGCAAGTAAGTTGTCGTTTACAAGCCCCGATAAGGCGATAAACGAATCCTTATCATAAGGCTTGTTAAAATACGTACGGCAAGCAGCATCTATCATGGTATTGCCGGGGCCAATGTCAGTACAAATTATTTTATGCGAATCACCGTCGGCAGGCAGGTAGGTCAGGTTGGCAATACCGCCAATGTTCAGCAATATCCGGTTCTCGCCTTTTTTACTGCCCAAAAGTACGTCGCCATACAGGGCAAGCGGTGCACCTTCGCCCCCGGCGGCAATATGTTTCTGACGAAAATCGCTGATAGTCAGAATACCGGTTTTAACCGCAAGATGGTCGCCGTCGCCTATTTGAAGAGTCGCGTTGGGATATTCCTTTTGCTTGTGCAATCGCTTCGGCGCATGGTAAACGGTTTGCCCGTGACTGGCAATAAAGTCAACCTCAATAGGTTTAATGTTCCATTTCTTCAAAGCCTCTAAGATCAACTCGCCATGAAAAGCACCGATGTAAGCATTTAGCAGGGTGATCTTTTCCAGGTCGACCAGTCGTTTTGAAAACACCTCGTGCACCTCATTTTTAAAATGCTGTTTGTAGGGGATAGTGATAAAACGCAGCAACTCGAAATGCGTATTTAAACCGTTGCCTGTAAACCTGCAAAGGGCAATATCCAGTCCGTCAAGCGAGGTGCCCGACATGAGCCCGATACCCAGTTTTTCGCTCTTTTGGGCAATAGTAAACAGGTTTTGAATATTTTGATTGGGTGCAGGCATTGGGCGGTAAAAACTTAAAATGAAATTAGCTTTCTATAAGCAAACATATCTAATATATTTGCTTTCGCCCACACAAATCAATTAAAACCTTTGACATGGCCCGATTAAATTTATTGGAAGAGACCCGGTATGAGAAGCTGCCGGTGAGTGTATTTTCAAACCAGAAAGAAGCATCGCTGTCGGTAGCGAAGCGGATAGCCGACCTGATCCGCATGAAGCAGGACAAAGGCGAACAGGCCGTGCTTGGCCTGGCCACCGGCGTAACCCCTATCGGCGTTTATGCCGAACTGGTCCGCCTGCACCGCGAGGAAGGCTTGAGCTTTAAAAACGTGATCACCTTCAATTTGGATGAATACTACCCGATGAAGCCCAATGCTGTGCAAAGCTATGTGACGTTCATGTACGAAAACCTTTTTTCTCATATCGATATCGATAAGGCCAATGTGCATATCCCCGATGGCACCCTTGCCCAGGATGATATCCCTGCCTTTTGTTTGGAATACGAACGGAAGATCAGTGCGCTTGGTGGTTTAGATTTACAGGTATTAGGTATCGGCCGTACGGGCCATATCGGTTTTAACGAGCCGGGCTCGGCACCCAACTCAGGAACGCGGCTGGTTACCCTGGATGACCTGACCCGGAATGATGCTTCCCGTGATTTTGGTGGTAAAGCCAATGTGCCTACCAAAGCCATCACCATGGGGATAGGTACCATCTTCAAGGCCCGGGAGATCATCCTGATGGCCTGGAGCGGTAAGAAAGCACCCATCATCAAAAAAGCCGTAGAAGGAGAAATCTCAGGCGATGTACCTGCTACTTATCTGCAACTCTCCCAGCATGTAGAGTTTGTACTGGATGTAGATGCAGCATCAGACCTGACCCGCTTTAATACCCCATGGCTGGTAAAAGATTGTGTATGGGATAAGCTGCTCAAAAAGAAAGCC
>DATHLW010000630.1:0-5140 GCA_035487675.1 Mucilaginibacter sp.
TCAATAGATATTCATTTTCATTGATCTGGCGTAAAATGATGCTGATTAGCCCAAGTTCGTTACCCGGGAATGCATACTTAATTGAATTGGTAATCGCTTCGTTTAGGATAAGGCCCAGGGGAACTGCTTGAGCAACATCCAGTTGGATATCTTCTATCTCCCGCAGAAAATTTATGCGGCTACCCGTATCGAAACAATCTTTTAAATAAGCAACGAGGTCTTCTACGTAAGCAGGCATATCGATCACCGCCAGATCATCAGACTGATATAGTCTCTGGTGGATCAATGCAATGGACCTCATACGGTGCTCGCTATTTTGAATCGCGGTTAATGCCTCTGCATTATCAATGAATGATGATTGTCTTTGCAGCAATCCCATAATAATCTGAAGGTTGTTTTTAACCCGGTGGTGTATTTCTTTTACCAGCCATTCCTTATCCCTTACCAACTGGTTAAGTGATGCATTTTTTTTGTTGATCTCTACGTTACTCCGCTGTTTTATCCTGTAACTTTGATAAAGTAGCCCCATAAATAAAATAAGTATCCCAATACCTACTAGTGTCAATTTTAGCACGCTGTTGACACGCTCTTCTTTGTTTTGAGCTAACTGTTTGTCTTTTTTCAATAAAACAATATCTTTCTCTTTTCTGGCGGTTTCATACTGTATTTTCAATTCCTCTATTTGTTGACTTCGGTTAGCAGTAAAAAGGGAATCTTTTAGGTTAGTGTAATTTTGATAGGCATTCATTGCCGGGATATATTTTCCTTGTGTAGAATCTATTTTAAACTCATATAAATAAGCTTGCAGAATACTCGGTACATCATGATCCGCGAACACCCCTTTTTTGTAAATTGACAAGTATTTCCTGGCGACGGGATATTGATGGGTGGCTATAAAAAACTTTATGACAGCAATGTGCGCTTGCGTAAATGGATGCGGCTTATCTTCAGTTAACTTATAGATTTCTATCAATTTATTACAATAGATCTGCGCTGAATTGTATTGGTTCAGAGCAAGATAGACATTAATCAACATCCCATAGAGGTATTCGCGTTCAGTGTAAAAGTCGGGATATTTATGCATATAATATTTCAAGAGAGAAAGAGATTCGGACGGTTTATTTAAAAACAATAGCGCATGGGCATTATTCAAAACCACCTGGACGATTGAACTGGTATCGTTATATTTTTTAGCGACATTCAATGATTTTTTGAAATAAAATTCAGCCTGTTGATATTGACTGAGATGAAGAAAAGTAAGACCGATCCGATTGTAAAAGGTGCATAATTGCAAAGTGGTATCGTTTACCATTTCAGCTGTTTTTAAGGCCAGCATTCCATAACTTACGGCGTCCTTAAAATTCCCCAGTCTGCTCGACACCATTCCAAGCAAGTCATATATTCCTTGAATATGGCGATAACCAACGGATTTATATAACACCAAAGAGCGGTTAAGAATGTCAAGCGACTTAACGTATTTTTCTTGCATCTGGTAAAAATCTCCCAACTCTTCTAAGGCACTCGCTTCCTTTTGAATGGCACCTGCTTGATGAAATAACAACAGTGCTTGTTCAAAATATCCGATCCTTACATTTAAGTCCTGCCCGCCAGATGCGGTATAAAATTTATCCTGATCCACATAGGCCGCTGCTGCATCACCAAGCAAGTTATGATCGGTGAACACAGCAATTGCTTTGCGCGTGTAATCATTACATTTTTTGAAATCACGTTTGTTACACCAGGCCCTTGCTATGGCCAGCCAACTTAAACCTGTGCCCTCAGCATATTGCATCGTCGAACTAAGCTTTTCGGCCTGTTCTGCAAATGACATTGCGCTATCAATAACAGCCGGTTTGGCTGATGGCGTGAAATTATAGTAGCGCTCAATATCAAGTAGTAATTTTACCCGATTGGTGTCAGGCTTACTTTGAGCAATTAGTTTTAGCAGTTCATCCTTTGTTTGCTGCTGCCCCAAAGCCCCCACTTTAAAAAAAACCAGGGTCCCAACTAATAACATGAATTTGAGCATCAACCTTCCCATCGGAGCAGCTATTTGTATGCCATTTAATTAGAATATAAAAATTGTTTATATCAGAAAAATAGCAAATTCAAATATTTAATAACCAGATACTTATGTCTAAATAGAAAATATTATAAAATAATCATATGGCAGGAAAAATGCAACCACGACGACCTATTATTGGCGATAATATCCAGGAATAAAATAAAGTTACCAAATTCTTTAATCAATAATAATATGTAAGTGAAAAACTTAAATTATCATTCAATTTTAGAAAAATTAGGAGCTAATATGTCATCCGTATTGAAAGCTATTTTCAACGTCAATCCATCATGGTTTTGAATTTCCAACGTACCGTTCAACTGCCTGCATAAATCTTTGATCAGGGTTATGCCCAATGAATTAGTGCATCAATATTAAAATTCAAGGGTAAGCCTACGCCATTATCAGCTATGACCAATAAGGATTCATATTCTTTAGCTTCACGTAAAATGATCTTGATCAGGCCAGCCCTGCTGTCCGGAAATGCATACTTGATTGAATTCGTTATTGCTTCATTCAAAATAAGGCCAAATGGAACAGCTTGATTTACATCCAATCGAATATCCTCCACTTCAAGCTGAAAATTCAAACGATTGGCCAGATCAATTCCTGTTAGGCTGCCTTTCAGGTAAATGTCCAGCAATATCAGGTTTGGCTTATACTTTTTGATAAGATCCAATGTGTCTTTTACCGTTGCAGCAATTCCACAAACAAAGTAACCTGCATTCTCCAACGTGTTCTTTAAAACATCCGCGATAATAAATTCATCTTCGACAATAAGAATCTTCTTTTGTACCATCTTATGATTTGAATTGCATTGTTTTGTTGGATGCCGGCCTTAATATCTCGTCAGCCTTAAATACGATTTTTAATGCCAGTCCATCGTGTGTTTCAATTTCTAAACTCCCGTTCAATTGCCTGGCTAAACCATTGATCAGATTCATTCCCAATGAGTTATTTCGTTCGATATTGAAGTTTAAAGGCAAGCCTATCCCGTTATCTGATATGATCAATAGATATTCATTTTCATTGATCTGGCGTAAAATGATGCTGATTAGCCCAAGTTCGTTACCCGGGAATGCATACTTAATTGAATTGGTAATCGCTTCGTTTAGGATAAGGCCCATGGGAACAGCCTGAGCAACATCCAGTTGGATATCCTCTATCTCCCGCAGAAAATTTATGCGACTACCCGTATCGAAACAGTCTCTTAAATAAGCAATGAGGTCTTCTACGTAAGCAGACATATCGATCACCGCCAGATCATCAGACTGATATAGTTTCTGGTGGATCAGTGCGATGGACCTCATACGGTGCTCGCTATTTTGAATTGCGGTTAATGCTTCTGCGTTATCAATGAATGATGACTGTCTCTGCAGCAATCCCATAATAATCTGAAGGTTGTTTTTAACCCGGTGGTGTATTTCTTTTACCAGCCATTCCTTATCCCTTACCAACTGGTTAAGTGATGCATTTTTTTTGCTGATTTCTACGTTACTCCGCTGTTTATTCCTGAATTGTTTGTAAAGCAATCCTACTATGACAATCAGCAAGAATATGCCGCCCATAGTTAAATTTCTGATCAGGGTGGCTGTCTTATTTTCTTGTTTGAGCAAGCGGATGTCTTTGTCTTTTAACCTGATCTGGTTTTCTTTCCTTTCAGTTTCAAACTGGATCTGCAACTGCTGAATTTGCTTGCTTTTGGTCTCATTAAATAGCGAATCCTTGATCTGGTGGTATTTCAACAGGTATTGATTCGCCGATTTAAAGTTTCCTTCGGCGCTATCCAATTTGAACCATTGGAGACTATTACGTCCGATCATCGCAGGCTCATTTATTTTATGCACCAAATTTGTGGCTTTAGTTAAATATTGGCGTGCCAATGAATACTGCCCTGAAGCGAAATAATATCTAACAAGCACAGTATAGGATAAGTCAAGGATTTCATCACTGATTTGATGATGATTAATTATATCAACAACCTGATTGCAATACGGTATCGCCGTGCTGTATTGCCGAAGAGCAGTATAAACGGATATAAAAGAAGTGCTTATCACAACAGCGGACCCATAGTCCTTCGATAGCAAATATTTCTTTGGAAAACGAGTCAATAATTTCGCCGCTTCTTCGGGTTTATTTAACCTTATGTATATCTTCACAATGTTCCACAATACTGTACTGCTATTTGAAGCATCATTGTATCTTTCTGCTATTTGCAGTGCATTTTTTAAATAAACTATTGCTTTTTCACCTTGATCATTATCCATAAGAATTATGCCGATGGTATTATATATTCCGCAGAGTTGCATCGTCGTATCTTTAAGACTTTCAGCAATATGCAATGCGCCCAAGCCGTAATTTAACGCCTGTTTATAGTTACCCAAGCTAAAGTAGGCGCTTGCAAATTGAATATAAATACTATGTACCCTGAGGTAATGCGCAGACTTACAAGCTGCAAGGGCCTGCTGAAGTACTATTAATGCTTTCTCGTTTTCATTATCCAGCATGTATAAATCACCCAAAAAACCGTAAGCTTTTGCTTTTAACATTAGATTGCCCGACAACTCGTAGGCTTTGGCTTCCTCCTCAATAAGTTTTATCTTTATGGGAAGTTGTTTTGGATCATTACTATCATAATATTGTGACAGTTCGGAGTAAGCCTTTGCCAACATATATTTATCACTATTTTGCTTCAAGACCTTTATCGCCTTTTCTGCAAGGGCTATTCCGGCATTACGCTGCCCTTTTTTTCGTAGTAATGACGATTTCGCCATTAGGATGCGCCCATTGACAATATCTGATTCCATTCTGACATTCAATCGTTCGGCTTGTGCAATGTATCCTTCGGCGCTATCCAGGTGAGCTTTATTTTCGCCGGCTTTTGAGATTTGAAACTCGGCCAGTTTTAAAAGTGCGCTGATATGAGCCGTATCTGACGAACTTTTATTCAGTGATTTGATCAAGGAATCCACGCTATGACGTGTCTGATCTTGGCCGCGGACAGATGAAAGCAGGAGCAGGAACGAGATAGTAAACACGAATCGGTTCATCGTCTGAATAGTTTAACTTAACCCCAAG
>DATHLW010000631.1:0-17025 GCA_035487675.1 Mucilaginibacter sp.
CGCTGAAGAAGCAAATGACGTTGGACAATCGCATGGATTTGACGCGAATTATATCAACCCGGTATTTTTTGTATCGTCATTTGGGCCTTCAAAACCGGCACCAGATCATACCCTGTTTGGCTTTAATGGCAAGTACAAGATATTAAATAAAACAACGGTCTATGGCCAGTTTCTCTATGATCAGGCATCGTCTACGGATAGCACCAAAGGTAGCCGCTATGCATGGCAAATCGGTTTCAGGGGATCAGACCTATTTAAAATTAGCAGGCTAAATTATCTGTTTGAGTACAACACCTCAAAACCATATACCTATTCCAGCCAATATCCGATCGTAAATTATTCACAGTTAAGTGAACCACTGGCTGATCCGCTTGGCTCTGACTATAAAGAACTGGTGGGCATTCTTAATTATTCCATAGGTAAGTTTGACTTGCAGGGGCAGATCAATTACGCTAAATACGCGACCGGCACTGCGCAATTAACAGGTGCAGCCGGCACAAATTTGGCGCCTGGCATCATTTCTTCCGGCCAATCTTTTACCAATACATTGAAATATGCAGAAGGAACCATCGCTTACGTATTGAACCCCAAATATAACCTAAGGATCGAGGTGGGGGGCTTGCTAAGGCAGTCGACCAGCAGCGTATCGGATACTAAAACGGCTATGTTTATTTTCGGACTGCGTAGCACTTTCAGGGACTTATATCATGATTTTTAATTTGATTTCTGCGGCATGAAAAATATCTCCATCATATATAAAATACTCTTTGTTGCAGTGCTAAGTCTTGTTTCCGCGAACCTTGCACTTGCGCAGTCAGAGTTACAGCCTTATTCTTACCAATTTTATCAGAAACTGAGCCCGGATCTTTATTCGACAAAAACCCGTGAGCATACTTCCATAAAGCCATTGATTATTGATTCTGTATTGAAATCTCATTATGATTCATTGATGAATAGCGGTAACGATGGCAAACAGCACAGTCTTCTATACAAAAAAATATTCAATGAGCATTTGCTTGACTATAAAGGTTCCAATTCTACTTTTTATACTGACCTGTTGCCTGACGTAGCTGTCGGAAGAGATTTTTCAGGTAAACGCAACACCTATACCAACGCAATAGGTTTGCAACTGGGCGGTTCAATCAGCGATAAATTCCAGTACAATGTATCAGGATATCTGAATAACGCTGTTGTGCCCGATTATTTGTCTACTTATATTCAGCAAGTAGGTATAGTGCCCGGGCAGGCTTATGCCAAAACTTATGGTACGAATGGTTACTCATGGTCGTATATTACGGCTGTAGTTTCTTATACACCTATCAAATACTTAAATATCTCGGCCGGTCGGGATAAAACCTTTATTGGCGATGGTTACAGGTCGATGCTTTTATCTGATTATGCCTCTCCGTATCCATTCTTAAAATTGACAGGTACTTTAGGCAATGTGCGCTACATGGTGATGTGGACAGATATGAATGATCCCGCATATACTTCGCAATATGGCATCAGCAGGCATAAATTCGGGGTATTCCACTACCTTGACTGGAACGTGAGCAACAGACTCTCCTTCGGCTTTTTTGAGAATATTATGGGATTCTTTACAGATGATAATGGTGCGAAACGACCTTTTGATTTCAATTATATCAACCCAATTATCTTTCTTAAACCCGTTAATAATTCGAGTGCCGATCCGGATAAATCCTTGCTTGGCTTGACAGGTAAATATAAATTGACGGACGGCATAACCGTCTACGGACAGTTTGCGTTAAATGAATTTGTTTCGAAAGATTTTTTCTCCAGCAACGGAGCGTCGGTTAATAAATACGGGTGGCAGCTAGGTATCAGAGGAGCCAATTTGTTTGGTGTTAAGAACCTGAATTACTTGTTGGAAAGCAATAATGCGAAACCTTATACTTATTCTGCAAGATCCGCCATAGAGAATTATTCAAATAATAGTGAGCCTCTTGCACATCCATGGGGCGCAAACTTCCGTGAACTGGTCGGAATGTTAAACTACAGCTATAAACGGTTTGATTTTAGCGGCGAATTCGATTACGGACATTACGGATTGGATACTGCCGGGATGAATTATGGTAAAGATATTTTCCAGTTATATACTTCTCCGGCAAGATTATTCGGGAATTACACAGGGCAGGGCCTAACTACCAATATGTATTACCTGGAAGGGAAAGTCGCCTACCTGCTCAATCCGAAATATAATTTGAGAATCGAGTTAGGCGGGATATTCAGGCAAGAACAGAACGCCCAATTCAAGGATAGAACTACTATGCTGACTATCGGCTTAAGAAGCTCGTTCAGGCAGTTGTATAGTGATTTAGCAAGCTACCGAACGCATTGATTGGTGGATGTGCAAATAAGAAGATGTGCAGATATGCAAATGAGAGGATGTGCAAATTATCTTAAATGATACATTCATCTGCACATTTGCACATCAACAAATCTGCACATCAAGAGGCGATGGTGTGGGTATTTCTTTTGATTCCCATCTTTTTCACCTGTCCGGCAATCGCGCTAGCATCGTAACCGCATTCGGCCCAAAGCTCAGGCTGGTCACCATGCTCAACAAATTCGTCAGGGATTCCTAAACGGACTACCTCAGCAGAGTAACTATTATCCGCCATAAATTCTAAAATGGCGCTTCCCATTCCGCCTTCAATACAGCCGTCCTCAACAGTAATTACTTTATTGAATTTTTTGAAAACCTCATGCAGCAGGTTTTCATCCAGTGGTTTCACAAAACGGATATCGTAATGGGCAGGATAGAATCCTTCGTTGCTTAGTTCGGCAGCAGCTTTTACCACTTCGTTTCCTATAGTGCCTATTGACAGGATGGCCACCTCTTCGCCGTCGCTTACCTTGCGTCCTTTACCTACAGGAATAGCCTTTAACGGGCGTTGCCAGTCGGGCATTACACCGGTTCCGCGTGGGTACCGTATTACAAACGGGCCCATATCATCCTGTTGTGCAGTATACATCAGGTTGCGCAGTTCTTCTTCGTTCATCGGTGCTGATACGATCATATTCGGTATGCAGCGCATGTAGGCAAGGTCATAAGCCCCATGATGGGTTGGCCCGTCTGCGCCGGCAATGCCCGCGCGATCAAGACAAAATACTACGTTCAGTTTTTGGATAGCCACATCGTGTATCACCTGGTCATAAGCCCTTTGCATAAAGCTGGAGTAGATATTGCAAAAAGGAATTAGGCCTTGCGTTGCTAATCCGGCCGAGAAGGTAACAGCATGCTGCTCGGCAATGCCCACGTCAAAGGCACGGTCGGGCATAGCCTTCATCATCAGGTTTAATGAACAACCTGATGGCATTGCTGGGGTAATACCCATGATCTTTGGGTTTTGCTCAGCCAATTCAATTATCGTATGGCCAAACACATCCTGGTATTTTGGTGGCTGCGGCTTATCAGGTTTTGATTTTTTGATCTCACCTGTTATCTTGTCAAATAAACCAGGAGCGTGCCATTTGGTCTGATCTTTTTCTGCTAAAGCATAACCTTTGCCCTTTACTGTAATACAATGCAATAATTTTGGCCCGGGAATATCACGCAGGTCGCGCAAAACTTTTGCCAGGTGCTTTACATCGTGCCCGTCAATCGGACCGAAATAGCGGAATTGCAAGGCTTCAAAGAAATTACTTTTCTTCAGGAGTGTTCCTTTGATGCTTTTTTCGATCTTCTTGGCGATCTTAAAGGCATCAGGGCCCATCGATGATATTTTTGTAAGCACATGGGCAATATCATCCCTGAAACGATTGTATGGTTTCGAGGTCGTAATGTCAGTCAGGTATTGTTTTAAAGCTCCCACATTTGGGTCGATCGACATGTTATTGTCGTTCAGTATCACCAGGATATTGGAGTTCTCGATACCCGCATGGTTCAGCGCTTCAAAAGCAAGGCCTGCTGTCATGGCACCATCGCCAATTACAGCAACATGCTGGCGGTCGGTTTCCCCTTTGTACCTTGACGCAACAGCCATTCCCAATGCAGCGGAAATAGAAGTAGAAGAGTGGCCAACGCCAAAAGTATCGTACTCGCTTTCGGCACGTTTCGGGAAACCGCTTATGCCTTTGTAAACACGGTTGGTATGAAAAACATCCCTGCGGCCGGTCAAAATTTTGTGCCCGTAAGCCTGGTGGCCTACGTCCCACACCAATTGATCATAAGGTGTGTTCAATATATAATGCAAGGCAACAGTAAGTTCTACCACACCCAAACTTGCTGCAAAATGACCGCCGTTTACCGATACCACATCAATAATATATTGGCGCAGTTCCTGGCAAACCTGTTCAAGTTGGTCTTCAGTAAGTTTCTTTAAATCAGATGGGTAGTTGATATTTTTTAGTAAATCTCCGGGTGTTACCTGCATTGACATCCTTATAGGGAATTAAACTTACAAAGTAAGGCATTTAATTCCTAAAAAAATAGAAAACATGATAATCAGGTATCGAAAATGTTAGCAAAGTAGAATAAGTTGATAATTAATCGACAATAACGTCTTCAACTTTTACAACCTTTGCAGGATAGATAATTTAGGCTTGGAGTCTTTTATGACCGATGATAGTTTCGAAATAAAATTAGCGCAATTTGAAGGCCCGTTTGATCTTCTGCTCTTTTTCATTGAAAGGGATGAGCTGGATATCCAAGATATTCCTATTGCAAAGATCACCGACGATTTTCTGAACTACATCCATAAGATGACCAGCCTGAACATGGAGCTGGCCAGCGAGTTTATTTTTGTGGCAGCCACCCTGATGCGTATCAAGGCCAAGATGTTGCTGCCACGCTATGCTGCCGAAGAAGATGGTGAGCTTGACCCTAAAGCCGAACTGATACGAAAACTGGTAGAATACAAGAGATTCAAGCTGATCTGCGAAGAGTTGCGCCCGATAGAGGAAGAGCGCCTGAAGCAGGAAAAACGCGGGAATATTCCTTATGACCTTCAACTGGTTGAAAAAGCGGTGGTCCCTGGTGAGGAGCTATCTGAGCTCACCCTATATAAATTGATGATGGTTTATGACAGAGTGACCAAACGCTTCATGAACAGAACGGAAGAAGTTAAACATACCGTTGTTCAGTATCCATATACCATCGAAAAGCAGAAAAAAGCGATCAATGAGTTATTGCTGATCAACCGGAAACTCGATTTTAAGGCCCTTGCCGGAAACTCAGAAAACAAGGTGCATTTTGTATATAATTTCTTAGCAGTGCTCGAGATGCTGCAGCAGGAACTGCTCAACATCCAGATCGGTTTGGGATACAATAATTTTTGGATATCGGTGCGCTAAAGCACGAACCAGGATTCAAGAATCAAGAGCCAGGATTTTAAAAAAAACACTTTCTGATAAGTCATTCAGATTCTTGAATCTTGGCTCTTGCCTCTTGTTTCTAAATAAGTAACTTAGCGCCGTTTTTTAAGCAGAACATGAAAAGAGACAAATTGATATTTAAGCTGTTGGATGAAGAACAGCAACGCCAGGAAGAGGGAATCGAACTTATCGCCTCCGAAAATTTTGTAAGTCGCCAGGTAATGGAAGCCGCAGGCTCTGTAGCTACCAACAAATATGCTGAAGGCTTGCCCGGTAAGCGCTATTATGGCGGTTGCCAGGTGGTTGACGAGATCGAAACCATCGCTATTGAAAGGGCGAAAAAGCTGTTCAATGCCGAGTGGGTAAACGTTCAGCCACATTCGGGTGCACAAGCTAACGCAGCCGTGTTATTGGCTTGCCTGCAACCCGGTGATAAAATATTAGGTTTTGATCTTTCTCATGGTGGTCACTTAACACACGGGTCGCCTGTAAACTTCTCGGGTAAACTTTACCAGCCTCATTTTTATGGGGTGAAAAGAGAGACAGGCCGTATCGATTATGAACAACTTGAAAAAGTAGCGTTGGCTGAAAAACCCAAGCTGATCATTTGCGGTGCTTCGGCTTATTCGCGCGATTGGGATTATGAGTTCATCCGTAAAGTAGCCGATAAAGTGGGTGCTTTAGTGCTGGCTGATATTGCACACCCTGCTGGTCTGATCGCAAGGGGTTTATTAACTGATCCGCTTCCATATTGTCATATCGTGAGCACTACTACTCACAAAACCTTACGTGGCCCTCGTGGTGGCATGATCATGATGGGAAAAGATTTTGAAAACCCATGGGGCTTAAAAACACCTAAAGGCGAGATCAAAATGATGTCGTCCATATTGGATATGGCAGTGTTCCCCGGTACACAGGGCGGCCCTCTTGAGCATATCATCGCTGCCAAAGCTGTAGCCTTTGAGGAAGCCTTAAGCGAGGAGTACATGAAGTATATCGTACAGGTGAAAAAGAATGCCGATGCTATGGCTAAAGCACTTGTTGCACGTGGTTATGAGATCATTTCCGGCGGGACTGACAATCATTTGATCCTGATAGACCTGAGAAATAAAAACATCACCGGTAAAGCGGCAGAAAACGCCCTTGTTGCAGCCGATATCACTGTAAATAAGAATATGGTGCCGTTTGATGATAAGTCGCCTTTTGTTACTTCAGGTATCCGTGTAGGCACTGCTGCTATCACTACAAGAGGGCTGAAAGAAAAGCAAATGGAGCAGATTGTCGAGCTTATAGATGCAGTAATTATTGATCCCGCCAATGAACCTTCTTTGAAAAAAATACGTAAAAAGGTTCACCGGTTAATGGAGGATTTCCCATTGTACCGGAGTTAGGGAACAGATTACGAATGGCAATACAAGAAAAATTCATTTCCGATACCGAATACCAGCGGTTAAGCGCACTTGAATCTTACGATATTCTGGATACTTTACCGGAAAAAGAGTATGATGCCATTACACGTCTTGCATCCTATATCTGCAAGGCTCCCATATCTATAATATCACTTATTGATGGTGAGCGGCAGTGGTTTAAGTCCAGGATCGGAACAGATAAGGATGAAACGCTGCGCTCCGATGCATTTTGCAATTATACCATAGCGGGAGATGATGTCTTCGAAATAAGAGACACCTTAAAATCAGATATTTTCAAGGACAATATCCATGTACAAAGCGAGCCCCATATCCGTTTTTATGCCGGGGCCCCGCTGATTGATCCTGAGGGGCATAAGCTCGGTTCTCTTTGTGTGGTTGATCGCGTCCCGCGTGAACTTACTAATGATCAGCGCGATGCTCTGAAGATACTGGCTTCAGAAGTAATTGCGCATATGGTTCTGCGTAAAGAAAAACTCCGGGCCGAAGAAAACCTGATAAGGCACGGGGAGTTTTACAATCTTTTCAATAATTCAAGCGAGGTGCATTGCATCACAGACCGTGATTTTAATATCCAGTTGGTTAACATTGCTGCCTACAAAATCCTTGGCTATAAGCCTGAAGAACTTATTGGCCTGCCGATATGGAATTTTTTCATGCAGGAGAGCAAAGCGGAATCACTTGAGGTATTACGTAAAGGCATTAAAAGCCAAAAGCGCGATTTTGAAATAGAAACCCTGGTAGTCACCAAAAGCGGACATATCAGGTGCATGAGCTGGTCTGTATCTTATAACAACGATAAGTGGTATACCAGTGGCCGAGACATTACGGATCAAAAGGAAATTGCTTCTCAATTGGAACAGCTGTCGCTGGTAGCGAGTAAGGTAGATAATGGTGTGGTGATCAGTGATGCGAAGGATAAAGTAGTCTGGACAAACGAAGGATTTGAAAAGATAACCGGTTATTCACAAAAAGACGTAGAATCAAAATTTTTAGGTGAGGTATTAAATGGAAGACCCGGTAAAGGGCTTTCTGAAGAGAAATTGCAGCAAATGCTGCGTGATAATCAGCCTTATAAGATCGATCTGATGCTCAATCATAAAGACGGTCGCCCGATGTGGATATCGGTAATGAAATCAGTTCTGAAGAATGAACATGGGGATGTTACCAAACAAATAAGGATTATAACCGATATAACCGAGCAGAAAGAAATAGCCGCTCAGCTCGAACAATTATCGTTGGTTGCAAGCAGCACCACCAGCGGTGTTGTGATCAATGATAAGCATGGCATGGTAGAGTGGGTGAGCCATGCTTTCGAGAATATAACCGGGTATGATTTACAGGATGTTCAACATAAGCACCTGGGGGATGTACTGAAAGGCGAATTGACAGATGTTGCCATGATTGAACAGGCGCGCCAGCTTTCACGAAATAAACAATCTTTTGAAGTTGATCTGCTGGTTTACCGTAAGGATGGGAAGCCGCTTTGGATATCGGTTATCAACTCGGTGATCCTGGATGATAAAAATGAGGTTGAAAAATATATCGAGGTAATTATTGATATATCAGATAAAAAACGGGCCGAGTTACAGCTGATAGAAGCAAAAGAGGAAGCACTGCAATTGAGCAAAGCGAAAGATATGTTTATATCCGTGATGACCCATGAGATACGTACGCCATTAAATGCAGTAATCGGAATGTCGCGTTTATTGCAGGAAGATAATCACCTGGACTCTCAAAAAGAAAACCTCGACATTTTGAAATTTTCGGCAGAGAACCTGATGAACCTGATCAATGATGTGCTCGACTTTACAAAGATTGAAACGGGCAACATTGAACTGGAGTCGTCTGAAGTTAATTTGCGTGAATTGATAGAAGGTATCACTAAATCAATGCAATTCAGGGTGAATGACAAAAACATTTACCTGAAATGTAACGTAGACAGTGCCGTGCCTGAGATTGTAATGGGCGATCGTACAAGAATATGCCAGATATTATTGAATCTTGCCGGAAATTCTGTTAAATTTACCGAAGATGGTGGCGTCACCATCGACCTTAAAGTAATTGAACAGACCCAGAACAATGCAACTATAAGGTTTGCCGTTAATGATACCGGTATTGGTATTGCTGCGGACAAGATTGATACCATATTCGAATCGTTTAAGCAAGCCGAAGCAGACACAACACGTAAATACGGTGGAACCGGTTTAGGTTTGGCAATTACTAAAAAGCTGGTGGATATCCATGGATCAAAGATTCATGTGGATAGCACACCGGGCAAAGGTTCGAGTTTTTGGTTTACGGTTAGATTTAACAAAGGACAAGTACAAGGACATACAGATACTAACAACAATACAGTGGAAACAGAATTACAAATAAATGTTTTGGTTGTTGATGACAATCAGATCAACAGGTTACTGATCAACAAAGTATTAAGCAAATGGGGCGCAACCATTGATTTTGCTGAAAACGGTTTGGAAGCAGTAGCCAAAATTGAAGGCAAAGCCGATTACGATGTGGTTTTGATGGATATACACATGCCGGTAATGGGTGGCCTGGAAGCTACTGAAATTATCAGGTCTAAAGGTGAAGCCTATTTTCAGCAATTACCGATCGTAGCACTGACAGCTTCAATGCTGAATAGTGAAGTGAACGAGATTGTTCGTGCAGGGATGAACGACTATATCCTGAAACCATTTGACCCTAAAGGCTTATACGATAAACTGACCAAGTATCAGAAGGTTAGTTGAGTTTAGAGACTAGTTGATCAGTGATCAGAGATTAGTTTATAGTCAACGAAATCATTTAATCACAAAAATCAACGGTCTATTCAGCGCAGGCAATAGTTGCAATACTGAGTTTTAGCCCCTCTGCTTTTAATAATTCAGTACCGCAGGCTTCCAATGTTGAGCCTGTGGTCACTACATCGTCTACCAGTAAAACATGTTTATTTCTTAATATTTCGGGATTAGTCAGGGTAAATACCTGCTGCATATTCTCGAACCTCGAAAAGCGCGACCTGTGCGTTTGTGTTTCAGTGGCCCTGAGCCGTACTAAATTATTTTCATCAACCGCTATCCCCATTTTTGCTGATAAGCCTTCGGCAAAGCACATACTTTGATTGTATCCCCTTTTTCTGAGCCTGGTCCTATGCAATGGAACAGGAATGACCACATCAACAGTTTTAAAAACAGGGCTTTTCATTAATTGCTCTGCGGCAATATTGCCCAGCAAATTACCTGTCTTCTGATTGCCCTTGTATTTAAAATTATGCATCAGGTGCTGCATTTTGCCGCCTTTGGTAAAATAACACATAGCATAAGCGCCCTCAAGATTGATCTTCCCCCAAAATTGCTGTGCCACCATATTATCGGGCTTGAGGTGGAAATCGGTGAAGGGAAGATTATAGCGGCAATCCAGGCAAAGCAAATCTTCGCCGGCAATTAAACTCTCACCGCAAGCCTGGCAAAGTTCGGGGAATAATAGGGAAACAAAATCGGCCCAATAGCCTGCCTGCAATTTCATGCGATTAAATTAGCAGAAATACAGGTATTAAGAAACTTTTGCTTTTTCTTTTATGGCCAATTGTCCGCAGGCGGCATCAATATCTTTCCCGCGGCTGCGACGGATGTTGGTTATCACACCCTGGTTGCGCAGGTAGTCGGCAAAAGCTTCTATTTTATCTTCGCCAGCGTTCAGGTAGTTGGCGAATGAGATTGGGTTGTATTCAATGATATTTACTTTGCAGGGGACATGTTTGCAAAACTTAGCTAATTCAACTGCATCCTGCAATTCATCATTAAAATCATTAAAAACGATGTATTCGTAGGTAACAGGGTTTTTGGTTCGGGCGTAGTAATATTTTAATGCCTCGGCCAAAGCCTTTAACGAATTTTGCTCATTGATGGGCATTATGGTGTTACGTTTCTCGTCATTTGCCGCATGCAACGATAATGCAAGGTTGAATTTTACCTGGTCATCACCTAATTTTTTGATCATTTTGGCAATGCCCGCTGTAGATACGGTTATTCTTTTGGGCGACATATTGAGGCCATCCTCAGCAGTAATGCGATCCACCGATTTCATTACATTGGCATAATTGAGCAAAGGTTCGCCCATTCCCATATAAACGATGTTGGTTAATGGTAAACCATAATTCTCACGTGCCTGCTTATCTATCAGCACTACCTGGTCGTATATTTCGTCAGGGTTAAGATTCCGTTTTCGCTCCATGTAGCCTGTTGCACAAAATTTACAGGTCAAACTACAGCCTACTTGTGATGATACACAGGCAGTCATGCGTTCCGGAGCTGGGATAAGCACTCCTTCAATTAAATTATTATCATATAAAACAAAGGAATTTTTTATAGTTTTATCCGCACTAAACTGTGAGTTGTTAATTTTTACGTTATTGATTATAAAATTTTCATCCAGTTTTTTGCGCAGTTCTTTTGAAATATTGCTCATTTCGTCAAAAGAAATGCACGATTTTTCCCACAGCCACTCATAAACTTGCTTTGCCCTGAAACTTTTTTCGCCCATTTGAGTAAAATGTTCGTATAAAGCCTCGAGGCTTAGGCTGCGGATATCAATTTTATCTCCCGTACTTTTCACCGCGCAAAGGTACGGAAATAAAAAAAGTCTGCCTTTTGTATAAACATTCTTTTGTAATCTTTTAAAAAGAACAGTAGTCTTTAGTTATTGTACCGATAATAACAGGGACAAAGAATGTTTAGACGGAAAGCGTTGTGAGCACTAGGTTAATTTAAATTTTTAATGAAAAGTTTTACAGCCGATTACGTTTTTCCAGTTCATTCCGATCCTATTAGAAATGGTGTAGTCACCGTAGACGACCATGGAAGGGTCATCTCAGTATCCGATATCCCTCCCCCGAATGTAGAGCTCAATGAAGTTGAGCATTTAAAAGGAGCTATTTGCCCTGGCTTTGTCAACACACACTGCCATTTGGAATTGTCTCATCTCAAGGGCAAACTTTCGCAGGGTAATGGTCTGATAAACTTCATTAAAGAAATACAGACAGTTCGTGGTGCTGAGAACGCAACCATACTAAAAGCTGCTGAAAAGGCTGATAAAGACATGTATGAAAGCGGTATTGTGGCCGTTGGTGATATATCAAACAGCAATATCAGCGCAACAATAAAAGCCAGGAGTAAAATTTATTACCATACTTTTGTTGAGACGTTCAGCTTTGTGCCCGGCAAGGCACAGGAAACTTTTGACAAGGCAATTTCGCTTTTAGGTGAGTTTAAAGACCAATCGTGCTCTGTTACCGCGCATGCGCCTTATTCGGTGTCAAAAGATTTGTTTAGGCTGATAAAAAAATACAGCGATACGAATACCAACCTGCTCAGCATCCATAACCAGGAAAGCGAAGACGAAAACAAATTTTACCGTTATCGTTTGGGCGGATTTTTGGAGCTTTATGAGCACTTCGGGATAGATATTAGTTATTTTAAATCGCAGGCACGTAACTCGTTACAATCCATCCTGCCGCTGCTCAGCAATAAACAGGATATCTTATTTGTTCATAATACCTGTACCAACCTAAAGGATATTTACTTTATAAAGCGTTTTGACCGAAATGTGCATTTCTGTTTTTGCCCGGGTGCAAATCAATATATCGAAAACAGGCTTCCTAAAATTGACCTGTTTGTCGACCAGGGCTTCAATCTGACCCTGGGTACAGACAGCCTTGCATCCAATACCAAACTATGCATATTGAATGAGATGCGCCTGATACAGGAAAAATTTCCTGCAATAACGACTGCAAAACTCATAGAATGGGGCACTGTCAACGGCGCACGTTATTTGGGTATTGATAACGAGAAAGGCACACTTGAAACGGGCAAAACACCAGGTCTGAACCTGATCACAGGCCTGGACGGCCTCAAGATAACTGCTGATAGTAAGGTGAAAA
The DNA here is from genome assembly GCA_035487675.1 of Mucilaginibacter sp. Lineage (GTDB taxonomy): Bacteria > Bacteroidota > Bacteroidia > Sphingobacteriales > Sphingobacteriaceae > Mucilaginibacter. The sequence continues at coordinate 12,703 of DATHLW010000631.1, forward strand.
GGTTGGTTTAATAGTTGATTAGGTTGACTATGTTGATTAAGTTGAATTGTTTTTATTTTTGTCGGATCACTTAATCAACTCAATCAAACTTAATCCAACTCAATCAACCAATGATAAAACACCTCGATATTATAGTAAAAGGTAAAGTGCAGGGCGTATTTTTCAGGGCATCTACAAAAGCCGTTGCTGACCAATTGGGTGTAAAGGGATATGTGCGGAATGAAAACAATGGAGATGTTGGCATAGCCGCGGAGGGGGATGATATAAGTTTGGATATGTTTTTGGATTGGTGCAAAGAGGGGCCAGAAGACGCATTGGTAACTTCGGTGGAGAGCCATGAAGGGGAATTAAAAAACTATCGTAATTTTGAGGTTGTAAAAAAAGGGCTATTTTAAACCCTGTAAAGAATTATCATTGTCAACAGCTAAAAAATTCGCGGGCCAAACCGCCATTTACGGTGTCAGTACTATAGCCAGTAGGGTATTGAGTTTTTTCCTAACGCCAGTTTACACACACGCTTACGCTACCGGGGTATATGGTGTACTAACTACTATGTTTAGTTGGGTGTCGATACTAAATGCAGTAATGGCATTTGGTATGGAAACCACATTTTTCAGATACCTTAATAAATATAGCGAAAACAAAAAAAAGGTTTACAATAATGCATTTGCAACGGTATTTGTAATAACTATTCTTTTCCTGATTCTTACCCTGCCCTTTGTTGGCCCTATTGCAGATTTTATACAGGTTGGTGATAGTACCCAGCATCACGACTTTGTGAGGTATATCGACTATTTCATTTCTATATTGGTGATAGATGCCTGGTGTGTGATCCCTTTTGCTAAGATCAGGGCCGATGGTAAACCAGGCAGGTATGGCATCATCAAGTTTATAAATATCATCCTTTTCATATCCCTTAACCTCACCTTTATTTGGGGCTTGCCATTTTGGATAAACCATCATTTTATAGGCGCTGGATGGATTAGTCACTGGTATGTTAAAGGATGGGTTGGTTACGTCTTTATTTCAAACCTCGTAGCAAGTATTGTTACTCTGCTGTTACTATTGCCTGAATTGTTAAAGATCAGGTTCAATTTTGATAGCAAAATGCTTGTAGAAATGTATGCCTATAGCTGGCCTGTATTGATCGCTAATCTTTCCTTTATTATTAATGAGAATTTAGATAAGCTGCTTTTAGGAAAACTTCTGCCGCCGCACGTCAGTGTAAGCCAGGTGGGTATCTACGCGGCATGCGCTAAAATATCGCTGTTCCTTAGCATTTTTGTACAAGCATTTCGACTCGGTGCTGAGCCATTCTTCTTTAGCCACGCCAAGAACAAAAACTCTGGACAAACCTATGCCCGTATAATGAACTATTTTGTCATCACAGTATGCCTCATTTTTGTAGCGTTGGTGGCCAATATTGAAATATTAAAATATTTTGTGAAAGGATATGATGCTAAGCAAACTGCTTTGTATTGGACTGGCCTCGGAGCTATTCCGCCGCTGGTTTTTGGTTATGTGAGTCTGGGTATCTACATGAACCTTTCTGTATGGTATAAACTCTCCGATCAGACCAAGTATGGTTTATACATTTCGGGTATCGGGGCCATATTGACTATTGTACTTAATGTATTGTTCATACCTAAATACAGTTATATGGCTTCGGCATGGGTGTCATTGATCGCTTATACCGTGATGATGGTACTATCCTATCTTTGGGGGCAAAAAAATTATCCTATTCCATATAATTTAAAAAAGAACCTGGCTTATATAATTTCCTCAATTTTAATCGTTTTTTTATCGTTCTATATTTTTAAGCGTAATATATTTGCAGGGGACGCCCTACTAATAGTATATGCACTTGCGGCCTTTTATTTTGAACGCAAGGATTTAAAAGCCATATTTAATAAGCAATGAACATCAGGATAATCAACAGGTCTAAAAATAGTTTGCCTGGTTACGAAACAATACATTCAGCAGGAATGGATCTGCGTGCCGACCTGGAAAGCGCGGTACAGCTTAACCCGATGGAGCGTAAGCTGATCCCAACCGGCCTTCATATTGAATTGCCTGAGGGTTTTGAGGCACAGATCAGGCCACGTAGTGGGCTGGCTTATAAGCACGGGATCAGCATTGTGAACTCTCCGGGTACTATAGATGCTGATTATCGCGGTGAAATAAAGGTATTGCTCATCAATTTATCAACTGAGCCTTTTGAAATTAACTCGGGTGACAGAATTGCGCAAATGATTGTTTCTAGACATGAAAAAGTAAACTGGCAGCAGGTAGAGATATTAAACGATACAACACGCGGTGCGGGTGGCTATGGACATACAGGGGTAGGATAAAATGAAACAGAAGCTGGGTATAATTTTAGGTTTGTTACTGTTGCCGGGGATTATTTTTGCACAAAAAAATAAGCCGGGTAAGGGTAATCGTGTGGTAATGGTTGTCGGGAAACCTATGACCGCCGATGATAGCCTGATGGTACGACAGCTCTTCTTTTCAGCCCTTCGTGAGAAAACAGTAGAAAATTTCACACTGGCCACAGAAGAATTTAATCAGATATTGTCGATTGACCCGTCCAATGATGCCAGCTTGTTTGAGCTTGCTAACCTCAGTAAACTAAAAAACAATTATATAGAAGCCCGTGATTTGCTGGAGAGAGCAGTAACTGTCAAACCCGATAATGAATGGTATTGGGTTGCTTTAGCGGATTGCTACGAAAAAAGCAATGAAATAGACAAACTGGAGAATGTTTTTAACGAACTGATCAGGATCGATCCAGACAGGGCAGATTATTATTTTGACAAGGCTAATGTTTATTTTTTGCAGAAAAGATACGACGACGCTTTAGCAGTATACAAGCAGATAGAAGAAATAACGGGAATTACCGATGACCTTGTTGCTAAACGCCAGGCAGTTTATCTAAAGCAGGGAAGGGTGGATCAGGCTGCTGCCGATCTCAAGGCTATGATCGACGCGAATCCCTCACAAATAAGATATTATCTGTTCCTGGCTGAGGTTTATAACTCGAACGGGTTACCAGATAATGCGCTTGCAACATTGCAGTCAGCCGAAAAGATTGAGCCCAATAATGGACAGGTGCATTTGGCGCTTGCAGATATTTACCGCGACAAGAAAGATAATGAACGCAGTTATAACGAACTGATCGTGGCTTTCGCCATTCCCGATCTGGATATTGATCAGAAGCTAAAGATTGTGCTGAATTATATTCCAAAATTCCCCGACCCCAACGCCAAAGCCAGCGCACTTGAGCTAAGCAGGTTATTGACGGTCGCCCATCCTGATGACTCAAGGGCATATGCCTTGTATGGGGATATGCTTTTGCAAAACGGAAAATACAAGGATGCGAAAGAGAATTATAAAAAGTCAGTTCAGCTAAATGGACAGGTATATGAAGTGAGGGAGCAATTGATCCGGCTGGAACTGGGCGATAATGATATGGATAGTGCTTTAAAAGATGGCCAGGATGCTTTATCACTTTTTCCTAACCAGGCATGGCTTAATTATTTGGTGGGAGTAGTTTATCAGCAAAAAAAAGATTTCAAAAAGGCAGTTGAATACGTAAAAAACGCATCCGAACTGGAAACGCAGGATAAAGAACTTCTGTCACAAGCCTTTTCCTCGCTCGGCGATTGTTATCATTCGTTAAATGATCTCCAAAAATCAGATCAAGCCTATGAAAAGGCATTAACTTATAACCCGAATAATGTCTATACATTAAATAATTATGCGTATTATTTATCTGTACGCGGGATTTCGTTAGATAAGGCTGCCGAAATGTCTAAACATTCCAATGAGCTTCAGCCTGATATGGCCTCGTTTGAGGACACTTATGCCTGGATATTGTTTAAGCAGAAAAAATATGCAGAGGCAAAAGTTTGGATGGAAAAAGCATTGGCACACAATAAAGAAAATAGCCCGGTGCAGTACGAGCACTATGGCGACATTATGTTTCAATTAGGCGATACCGATTCAGCCTTACAAAACTGGACGAAAGCAAAAGACAACGGCGGCGATTCACCCATTTTAGAACGAAAAATTAATGAGAAGAAATACGTTGAATAAGCTGCTCATTATTTATTGCGTGCTTACAATATTAGGATTAGGATGTAAAGCAAAAAAGCAGGCTATACTAGTTTCCAAGCCGGCAGTAACTACTCGCGATAATTCGATCTCTAAGATAGATGCGATCAGGTCGAGCCAGTTAAGTTTTAACACCTTTTCGGGTAAGGCAAAGACTAAGTTGGATATTAATGGCAGCACTAATGATGTTACGCTGAATATCCGGATACA
>DATHLW010000632.1:0-12222 GCA_035487675.1 Mucilaginibacter sp.
TTATAATATGTAGTTCGCCATTCTTTTTTTCCATTTCGCCACTCCATATATAGCTTTTATTGGGATTCAAATCGAATATTATATAATCCGAAAGTGTTAACTCTCCACTTTTATAAGACCACTTACCCTTTTGCGTTTTTAAAATGGAATTAACCCTAGCTTTATGCAAGTATTGATAATTTGGGTAGATTATCAATGTATCAAAAGAATTAATCCGATTATCAATATATTCACCTGAAACATCCTTAATATCTGGAGCACAGCTATAAATAAATAAAGATAAACCCAGTGCTATTATTTCCTTTCTACATACCATATGAAACGTTGATAAATTGTACTTTCTTCAATAATTTTTCCGGGCTGCCTTTCCGGGTTCGGTTGCTTTGTGTGCACATACTTAGAGTGCTGATCAGTAGTATTATCAAGAGTTATTCGTAACCATTTCGATCCCACCGGATCAACTCGAGCTCTAACAGTCCCTAAAAATTGCTCGGCCATATTTGGATTTCCAATGAAATCCAATGCGGCAATCAATAAATTCCAAGGTAATTCTGTCCTAGTGCTCTTTGTTCCACCCTTTTTATAAAAATCCCGCAAGGCAATTTCCTCAAAATCAGATCCTTTCAAATCATCGATCATTTCGCCAGACATGAATAGGCTATACTCGGATCCTGTTCCACTTTCAAATTCCTTATATAACTCTGCCCCGTTAATTTTCTTACCATCTCTAGGTGTATATGCAGAAGTTGGGGAGGATTCTCCTTTATTCTTGCTATTTTTGCTTTTCTTCTTATCACTAGGCCCACCACCAACACCAGCAAATGCTAGTGCCGTTGAAGCAGCTTGTTTTACTGCTTGTTGAATGTTATTCTCAACACTTTTGTCCCAAATTTCCTGGTCTTCAGCATCTGCTCCCCTTGTGTTAGGATCACCGGCATACATACCATCCACATCTATCAGCCTAACCGGATTATTCTCTACGTAATTATATGGCGACCACCTTCTGCTAATTTCTGCTAAGGGATCAATCACATTCCACCTTGCTATTACAGGATCATAGAACCGCGCGCCGTAATCGTATTGCCTCTTACAATTTTTCAGGAAAGTTTGCGGTTTTCAGCTTGCACTTTTTCAGTGCTATAAAGAACGTTCAGGCCTTGTAAAGATAAGTGTTAGTTTTTCATTTGCAAGGCCGCAGGTTGGCCTGGATTCGCAGCCTTTACCCTCGCCGGACACTTTAACATAACAGCTTATTATAGTACTGCCTGCGATCTTGATTTGTTTTTCAGCTGTGCCGCCAGTCCTATAATGCCATTATGTTAAGCAGCCCTGGTAGAAGGCCTGCCCGTGCCGTCTTTCCAACGTTTGCCCCACGCACCCGGTTAAGGCGATCATCTGTTACAGCAAAGGTAGCCTCCGAAGCCAGGACAGTAAAGGGACTTTCGCGGCATAAACCCACTGGGCTTTTCACGCACCGCCCATTTATTCCACGTTCCCTTGACAGCCCCGTCTTCTCCCGCTTTTTGGTGCTTAACAGTTGATTGCCTGAAACCCTATGATCTGTAAAAAAGAATAAAGCTGAATAAAAAAGCACGGACGTTTTCGGGTGGGATGTAAGCATTGGTTGTGCGGCTGATCGTGTGGCTTGCATCGCGCACGTAAACGATCCAACGGGGGTTTGGGGGCTTTGGAAGATAGTCCCCAATGAAACATTTGGCATCCATGTGCGGGGGTATTAGACAGCCTTAAAACAGTCATCTAAGTTAAACCTCTACCTATGACCATTCATCAAAAAACAACCATCCATGACCGTTATTTACAGCCCGATTTCGACCTGTAACCAGAGCAGGCTGCAAGCCTTTAATGGATTTATTATATGTGCAACAATTCAAACAGCATGCCTTTTTGATAGCGTTAGGGCACTTTTCATTTTTGAGGGTGGTACTTTAGCAAGGCTTCTTTCAATTCTTCCAGGTTACTTTCCCGGTATCTTTCGGTACTGCTGACATACCTGTGCCCCGCCATATACTGCACCGTCCGCAGGTCTTTTTCTTTCAGCCATCCGGTAATAACGCTTTGCCTGATCTGCATCGCATGTTTAACTTTCAGGTTGATTTTTCGTAGGGCATGCCCCAGGTGCAGCAAGGTGTTCTTTAGATTTTCAATATCGTTTCTGCCGGTGAATAACCGCCCGGATTTGTTTTGAAGTTTTGGCCGTATCAATAGCAAGTATTCCTGCAGGTCTAAGATTTGATAGGGCTGTAAGCTGAGTACCCTGTCATTTTGCTTGCCGGTTTTGGGTATATGGATTTTACCCTCTCTCAATTTCAGATGCTCCGGCCTGATCGTTTCCAGTTCTTCCCTGGTGAGTGCCTGGTAAACCAGCAAGCCTATGATCACTTTATTACGGTGGGTACGCTCGTCTTTGATGGTATAGCTTTCATACAAATGCTCTAATTCCGTTTTCTCTAACAGGTCGTGGGGTACGGTTCTGATCGCTCCTTTAAGGCTGATACCTGCTGCCGGGTTGTAGCTGATCTGCCCATCGCTTTGCAGGTAGGTAAAGTAATACCGCACCGCTAACATCATTCTATTGATCAGGTTGATATTTTTATTGTCCTTTTGCAAGTGGTCTGCAAAGTCCAGTATTTCTGTGTAGGTGACTTGTTCTAAGGCCAGGCTTGTTTCTGCTGTCCAGGCTAAGAAGTAGCTGGCATATTTACGGTGCTGGTAAACTGTTCCGTTTTTAAAGCCCGTTTCTTTCAGGTATTCTTCAAAGCTGTTCATGTTTTAAGTGGGTATAGATCTGCGTACTTTCCAGGCTGCTGTGACCTAAGAAGCGTCCTATCTGTTCTAACTTCATACCTGAATGCAGCAAATGGCTGGCAATGCTATGGCGCAAAGTATGCAGCCCGGCTGCTTTCTTTATCCTGGCTTCGGCTCTTAGTTTTTGCAGGCGTTTGTATGCTGTAAAGCCGCTTAGCCTTTTGCCCTGGATGTTTAATAACAAAGCATCATCCTTTTTACCGTTAGCTAAGTAAGGGCGCGCATACTGGATATAGCTTTCCAGGTCGGTTTTATTGCTCCCGGCAAGGGGTACATAACGCTCCTTATGGCCTTTCCCTTTTCTGACATACACCAGGTCTTTTTCTATCAGTACATCCCGGACATTGATATTTACGCCCTCGTTTTTTCTCAATCCACAACCGTAATACAAGGCCAGTATCGCTTTATCCCTTAGCCCTAAAAGATCATCCTGTATAGCATCGTACAGGCCGTTTATTTCCTCCCTGGTCAGTATGCTTTTCACCTTTGTGCCTTTGCCTTTGATGCGTAGCTTAACCACGAAACTTTCATGGCCGCTCTCCGTCAGGTAACGGCTGAACTTTTTAATGACCTGCAACTGTTTACGGATATAGTTTTTGCTTAGTCCGCCTGCCCATTTATGATTTGGCCTTTCTTCAAGGTAAGCCAGGTAATTTTTCAGGTGTGCTTCCTGCACCTGGTGCGGGTGGTTGCAGTTTTGCAATTCTAAGTAGTCCAGGAACTCGGCCAGTATTTTAGGCATGTCCCTTTGGCTCGTTGGCTCAAAGTTTAATATGCGCAGCCACTCACTAAAGCCGGCCTGTAAACGGATGTAGAGGGGGTTTTTCATATTTTTATTTTTGCCAGCCTTGTATTTTTTATTGCTCCTGGGCTACTGCCTGTTTATTATTGATCTTCTGCGCTTTAGGTGACCCATTAGCCTTGTGGGTTACTGCCGGGTTACGGGTTACTGCTTTAATGTTTTCAAGGATAGCTTTTACCATATTTTGGGTGTCATTCGTTAATGCTTCCATATCGTTCCAGCTTTGCACTTTGTACTCAAAGCCTTTGTAGCGGTTGCCCCGTGTGATTTTGATATAACCCATCCGTTCCAGTTCAAACAGGTAACGGCCTAAACTGCTCGGGCTTAACCGGAATGCGCTGCGCACTTCCTTGCTGTAAAAGCTTTCCGTATCCTGCTGTTTTAACCAGGTCTTTAACCGTTCAAAAAAGTTCCTGCAAGCATCGTTCAGCTCGTCGCTCTTTTTCAGCAGCGTAGTTTCCAGCAGTGTAAAAGCGGCTTCTATATCTTCTATGGTGCTTTCAATATATTGCTCTCCCGTGTCCTCGTCCGTTTTTAGTTCCCGTTGATATTGGTGGTAATAGGTGATCGTTTCGGTAAAAAGCAATAATAAAAGCATTGTCCTGCGTGGTTTGAATACGGCTTCGGGTAAGTTGAGATAGGTAGCAAAGGGGTTTTTAACGGTGATCGGTTTTAAGATGCGCTGCACATTTTTGATTTGCTCCCTGACCTTTCTTTCTTCGTACTGGTCGATCAGCCCCGCGCTTAGTTTCCTTTGGTAATCCATGATCTTTTTGTCCTGCTCCGGGCTGTTATCCATGTACAGCAATATGCAGCGGTTGGCGTTATCTTCGTACAAAGCTTCTCTTGTCGTGCAGCCCGATACGCAAACCGGGCCTTCCACGTTCAGCGTCACCGTTTTCAGGTTGCCTTTGCTGTCTTTGAGCGTAACGGTTTTGGATATTTTGCGTTTGCTTTGAAGTTCACGCAGCGGGTACAATACCGCCTCTGCTCCGTCCATGTCTTCGATCAGCAGCAGTTTATGTTTGAGTTCCTCCTTGCCGAAGTAATAAAAAGCGTTCATCGAAAGCGTGGTAATTTCCAGTTTATCTTCTTCCGGCATCAGCTCGCTTACTCTTTCCTGTAACCAGGTCTTGCCCATACCACTTGCGCCCAGGCACATGAGATGTAATGGCGTGTGCCGTTTTCTGCTTGTATAGGTCAGGTAGGCGATCAGCGCGTTGGTTTCTTCACCGATCAGCCCACTTTGTGCGATGGCCTGTTTTGTCCTGGTTAACAAGTCCGGGGATTTAAGATAAGTTATTGCCGCTTTGCGTTCGGCCTCGGTGAGCTGTTTCTTTTCCGCCTGTTTCGGTTTCATGGCCTCCAGCCGTTCTGCCCGGTAGTTTTCTAATGCGGTCGTTAACTGGTTTATGGCCGTGCTGATCTCATTGGTGCTTACATCTAAGGCCTCGGCTGACTTTTCTATAAGCTGCTCCGTTTGGATGCTGTTGTACAGGTCAAGGTTATGACGGAATGCAGCCCCTCCCGGCCTCCCCGGTAGGGAGGTGATCTTTAAGGTTACTTTCAACCTGTCAAGCCCGGTTAGTTTGATACCGCCCAGGATAGTGATGTGCAGTTTGCCGTCTAAGTAGGTTAGCAATTCCGGGTTTTCGGTGATCAGTTTAGCCATGTTGAAAAAAAGTTTTATGAGAACTATTCTGCACAAATGTAAATAATGATTTGTTTTTATCAAGAGAACGATAATTTTATTTATTAACTTTTGTTCTCTACATTTGATTCATTCAATAGAGTTAAGCACTCTTTTGTGCATTATCATGAACATTGGCGACAAAATAACTGCATTACGTAAAGCAAAAAAGCTATCACAAGCCGACCTGGCAAAGGAAGCGGGTGTGTCCCGTGAGATCATCGGGCGGTATGAACGTAACGAGGTTTCGCCCTCTGTGGACGTGGCTAAAAAGATTGCGGATGCATTAGAGGTGTCGTTAGATTACCTGGCTGGCGGTAGTGATAAGGCCGCTTTTGATAAGCAGACTTTAAAGCTTATTGATGAGATCGAGGAACTGGAACCCTCTGTTAAAGATAAACTGATCTTCCTGGCTAATGCCATTATAAGGGATGCTAAAACTGGCAAAGCTTACGCACATTGAATAACAAAGCCCGGCGCTCATTTTGCTACCGGGCTTTGTCTTTCTAACATGCTTTTCGTTATCTCGGCCAAGCGGCACGCTTAGCCGGGCGGGATTCTATCATTCCATTTATTTATCACATTCCAGGTGCGGCGGTTTGTAGCTACCGAGCGATAAAGTTGTGTGTTCTTTTTTGTAATTCGTAAAGTTCGATTGGCAAAAAAAATATTGTACAGATTTCTTTGAATCTCCGGTTTGTCGTGCTGGAAACCCCTTGAATCCATTTATGTTTAAAGAATCGATCTTGTGGTATTTATTTAGGACAGTGATAATTTCCTCAGTAATGCTTTTGTCAGAATCATACCAATAAAATAGCTTTCCATTTCGTTCGACATAATTAGTTGGAAAATTGGGGTAGTTAGTACCAATTTTATTTCTTGAACTAGGTAATAATTTGTCAGGATACCCTAAAATACTTACCCCTAATATTGTGTCGCCTATGTTTTCAAGCCTAACAGAAAAAACTGTATCTCTTTTGCTTAGTGGATCAGTTTTTAAAAAGTCAGTAATGGCATTTTGAATAGCATCCTTTTGGCTACCTTTCGCTACAAGGCTTGTTTTCCAATTGGAGCATTTCTCAAGAAAAGGCAAAAAAATTACCAACAAACAAATGTATATAGGTTTCATAGTTTAATATGGAAAAGGGCCTTCGGGGCTCGTTAATATTATGAAATTCTTTACTCCATACTCTTGTTCACTTGTCTTCCTGTTATTGTCAGCTTCTGAAGAGTGCAGCCTTTCACTCTCAGAGAAGCGAGATAAGTGAGTATGAAAATCTGTTTGAATTGACATATTATTTAATAAATCTGGGCGATCAAATCGCGATACATTATTTTTGGGATCATTTTTTTTATATGCCCCTAGGAATACATCGCTTATAGAGCTTTCTCCTTTCTTAGATAAATCAAATCCTCCAATTTCTTTATCCACATAGTCAGCCAGTTTTAATGCGAAATCATGAACTCCTTCTACAGTTGGTTGTCCCTGTCCTCCGACACTTATTACATTGCTATTTTCTTTGAAATTTTCTCCACTTTTCAATATCCCTTTCTCAACGCCGCCTATAGCAGTCTTCGCTTCGCCGCGATGTGCCTTGCCCACCAAAAATCCTAAAAACCCCTCGCCTTTCTTCAATATCTTACCGTTTTTATCGGTCTGTACTATTCTGTCGGTTTTATCCTTGGTATCACTCGACTTGTTAATTTCACCATTTTTATTCATGGTATAATCATCCATGCCGTCTGGGTCAACTCGCGTAATTGGATTATCGGATACATAATTGTAGGGGCTCCATCTTCTCGATTTATCAGCTTTAGGATCAATTGTATTCCACCTTCCAATCACCGGATCATAGAACCTTGCCCCGTAATCGTATTCCACAAAAGCCATTCTACCATTTATCCGTCACAATCTTCTTCACTGGCTTATCCAATTTAGGCTGGGCCTTACCTTCGGCCATAAATTTCTTCAGTTTATCTCCCAATTGTTTGCAAAATGTCCCGGTTTGGTCAAAATACCCCTCCACATCTTTTTTCATTAGTTTATCAGATGCTTTTTCGAGAGGGACAGCAACGCCATTTACAGGTGTAAACATACCATACCGGTTTCTCTCATATGGGGTAAATACAAAATCGGTAACCCAATACCGGTATTTACCTTCTTTGCATTCAATGTTTAATGCATAAGCCATTTCGCCATTCTCGTGTTTCACCAGCGCGGTATAAGTCAGAAACTTATCCTTTACCGAAGCCCCTGCATTGGTTACCTGCGAGGTTTTTTCCTTCGGATAAAACTCCTTCATAAACAAAACCATGTTGTTATGCAGGCTGTCGGCTTTAATGCCCGGCAAATCAACCACCTGGTAATAAATGTATTTATTGTTTTCATCAATAGATAACAGGCTTTTTTGCGCGCGCGCTATTCCCGATATCGCCAAGCCTGCAATCAATAGTAGTATCGTTTTCATCGAAATAAGTTGTTTTTTTATGGTGATGAAGCTATTATTGGCCGCTTTATTTTTCATTTTGTCAAGGTCGCTCATGATGGTTTCCTGGCATAAAGATAAAGCCGCTCTCCCATAAGGCGAGCGGCTCTGGTAAAATAAATATCAATAGTTTAGTTAGAAAGCATACACAGCAGCAATCACAAACTGTGAAGCTGATTTTGTAGGCGCGCCATTGCTATCGGTAAATACCTGGTTTTTAGCATTATCGAATCTTATTTCCGGGATCAACATCAATGCACCGGCTTTAATATTTGCTGTTGCGGTGATTGCTGTAACATTAGCGCTTGGAACGGTACTAGTCGATTTCGTCTCAAAGTATTCACCTCTCAGGCCCAAAGTAACGATTTTAGATACTGCCACTTGAGGATATAAGGCAACACCGTCGTATCCGCCGCCACCATGAGCCGGAGTAAATGTTGCACCATTTAAGCCTAATTTAAATGCATCGGTAATCTGGTAGGCAGTGGTCAAGTCGAATATGGTACCAGAAGTTGGGCCTGAAGCTACGTTCAAATAAGCTGTCCAGCCTTTTACAGGCGCGATCATCAACTGTGCTCCAAAGGTTGACACATCATGCTGAGCGGTGTAAACGTTCCAGTTATCATTAAATATACCAGCCATTAAGCTTACTTTATCAGAGAAAGCATATGTTGCTTTAAAGCCTGCATTTTGGAAAGGGCCACTGGTGAACAGGTATGAAGTTGAATAATTGAAGTTTCCTGTTGGAGAGATCACTTCATATCCAATAAAGGTGGCCATGTAACCCGCTGTGAAATTCAATTTATCGGTTAGATCATAAGAAACATACAAGTTTTGGATATGGAATGAATTACCTGCATTGCCCGTAGAACCATCACCATTTGGGATAGATTGGTATTGTCCGCGCGGACCGAAGGATAGTTCACCTACGAAAGCGGCTTTGCCTACTTTTTTCTTTAAACCAAGATCGATCATACCTATCGAAACAGAATTTTGATCACTGGCAAAGCTGGTTGGGATATTAGCGTGTTTAGAAAAATCATATTTCCAATAAGTATCTACTGAACCGCTGAATATAAGCGGTGGGTCTTTTGGATCAGCCCCGGTACCGACCTTGCCGGTATCAACAGCCGCTGTTGTAGCCGCCTGCGCGGATACGATCGTAAGAACAAATAATGATAGGAGTAAAAGTATTTTTTTCATGACAATTGTTGTTTGATTGATTTGATTGATTATTTAGTTAAGTTGATTTGATTGAACGTTTTTGAGCATAAAATCCCCGGCCAGTAAAAACTCATTGTTTTTTTACTGTAATTAAAATTTGAAGATTCTATTAAAAGATATAGAAATCCGTGCGGTTAGTTTTATTCGGGCAGTAAAATCAGATCACATTTTACTAACCGCACGGGATATATGAAGATTGCAGTATCTTAATTTTATTAAGCTTCTGCAGGTAATTTAACACCTTTGTCGAAGAGGCCACTTAGGCTTACGTCTTCATCCTCCAAAGCGTAAGCTTCAGCACCGTGATCAAACATATCCAGACCACCCGGACCTGTTTCACCGCTTGCTTCAACACGTAGTTTCCATGGATGTGGCAAGAACATAATAAGTTTCATCATTATCCATGTTACGGTAAACACTGATATGGCAATTGTGAAAGTACCTAACGCCTGCGCTTTCAATATGCTGAAATCGCCACCGTAAAATACACCTTTTACAAGATTAGCCGGAGAGTTATCCGCTCCATAAGGACCAGTGATCCCGAATTGACCGGTTGCAAATAAACCTAATGACAATGTTCCCCATATACCTGCAAAACCGTGTACCGGAACAGCACCAATCGGATCGTCAATACGTAAGTATTCTAGCAATTTAACACCACCAAATACTACGAAACCAGCTACACCACCAAGTATTGTAGCCCCTAGCGGACTAACCCAATAACAAGGACAGGTAATAGCAACTAAACCCGCAAGGAAACCATTTACGGTAAATCCTAAATCGAATTTACCTTTAGTTGAACCCCACCATAAAGCAGCCAGCATAGCAGTAAAGCCACCGCCGCATGCCGCAAGTGTAGTATTGGTTGCAACACGGCCTATACCTATAGCATCCATCGCTGAAAGTGTACTGCCCGGGTTAAAACCATACCAGCCAAACCATAATATAAATCCGCCTACTGCAGCCATGGGTAAATTGTGTCCCGGTGGCATACCGCCGCCGTCTCGGGCAAAAATTCGCCCAATCCGCGGCCCCAAAACTACAGCGCCTGCTAAGGAGGCCATACCCCCAATGGTGTGAACTACTGTTGAGCCAGCAAAATCACGGAAGCCTTGACCCAATGATTCAAAGAAATTACCTTTTGAACCCATCAGAGCTAACCATCCATCAGGACCCCATGCCCAGTGGCCAATGATAGGATAGATAAATCCTGTGATACCTATACTATAAAGAATATCGCCACGGAAACCTGTACGGCCGATCATTGCGCCTGAAACTACTGTTGAGCAGGTATCAGCAAAAGCATATTGGAATATCCAATGCGCAATTACAGGAACACCTGTACCTGGGTACATATCCGGAGTGCCTTGAAGGAAAAACCAATGATAACCTATAAATCCGTTACCAGAACTAAACATAAATGCGTAACCAACGGCATAAAATAAAATTCCGCAAAGACAAGTATCAAAGATACATTCCATCAAAACATTCACAGTTTCGCGTTTGCGTGCGAAACCAACTTCAAGCATTACAAAACCTGCCTGCATCGCAAATACCAGGAATGCTGCTACCAATGTCCAAACTGTATCTATTGAATTCATCATTGATGTTTCAATGTCAGTTGGTTTTGCAGGGGCTGTGGCTGCATGAGCTGCTGTAGGTAGCAATCCAGGAATAGTAAGCATGGCTACTAAGACAAGCCCTAGTCCGATCATTTTTCCAGATAAAATGGTCGCTCCTAGAGCCCACTTTTCACGCGTCAGTCTTCGGAGTTGACTGAGCAGGTTGAACTTTGCAAGTGTTACTTTCATTGTTTGTTTAATTAAGTTTAATTTAGTTTGATTGATATGAACGAATTTTATGAAATACGATAGTTAAATAACATTTAGCAATAAATCACTCACTAATTTTTTAATAGTATCATATGATTTTTCATTTTTTTATATGATTTTATTAATTTTTCATGAAATTATGTATGTTTTTCTAAAAAAACAAATTTTTTGTTGCCATTTTTTCATAAAAACTTAAAGAATTATGAAAATCATAAAAAACAGATAAAAAAACATGTTCATTTTGCATTTTTTTCAATCAAAAAAATACAAACAAAAACAAATGCCGATAAATTGTTTGTCAAAAGTACACTATTGATAATTTTCCAATCCATCAACGGCTATTTTTCGCAATTGCATCAAAAAAAATAGTCGAAAACTTAATTTTTAAAAAAAAATAGTCACTTTGGAG
The DNA here is from genome assembly GCA_035487675.1 of Mucilaginibacter sp. Taxonomy (GTDB): domain Bacteria; phylum Bacteroidota; class Bacteroidia; order Sphingobacteriales; family Sphingobacteriaceae; genus Mucilaginibacter. The sequence goes on from DATHLW010000632.1 coordinate 11,270, forward strand.
ACACTCAACTGGCAAATCACAACTAAAAGGCCCAATTGCAGGCCGATTTTTTAAATAATTATATATTTTGACTAAATATTCTCTGTATTATTAGGGATAATTTTACTTTTGAGATAACCTTTAACTCAATAAAGATGTCAAACATTCGATTTCAAGCCCTTCAGGCAGTATTAAACAGAACCATGCCTGATATAAAGCTACCTACGACTAAAATTTCAGACTATTTCAATTCCAATGTTTTCGATAAACAGAAAATGAAGGAATACCTCTCAAAGGAAGCATACCAGGTGGTTGTTAATTCAATTGAAAGAGGAGAACCTATCCCAAGAGATATGGCTGAACAGGTGGCATCGGCAATGAAATCATGGGCATTAAGTAAAAATGCTACCCACTATACACACTGGTTTCAGCCCCTAACAGGTTCGACTGCGGAAAAACATGATGCCTTTTTTGAACCAACACCTGATGGAGGGGCCATTGAAGTTTTTTCGGGTGATGCATTGGCTCAACAAGAACCAGATGCGTCCAGCTTTCCAAGCGGCGGGATCCGAAATACTTTTGAAGCAAGAGGGTATACCGCGTGGGACCCTTCATCACCCGCATTTATTATGGGACGCACACTATGTATCCCTACAGTATTTGTTTCATATACAGGTGAAGCATTAGATTATAAGGTACCACTATTGAAAGCGTTGAGCGCTTTAGATAAGGCTGCAGTTGATGTATGCCATTATTTTGACAAGAGTATTGAAAAGGTGAATCCTTCATTGGGTATCGAACAGGAATACTTCCTGGTTGATATTGCTTTATTTAATGCACGGCCTGATCTTTATTTAACGGGCCGTACATTATTCGGGCATATGTCGGCAAAAAACCAACAATTAGAAGACCATTATTTTGGTTCGATACCGGAACGTGTATACTCCTTTATGCAGGATATGGAAACCGAGGCC
>DATHLW010000633.1:0-2510 GCA_035487675.1 Mucilaginibacter sp.
TGGCATATAAATATTTCTTTTATGCTACCTCATCGCTGGTTTGGTTTGCTCATAGAAAGTTATTTAAAGCAGGCGGTAATACTTTTGATTCCTACACCAGGAAAATGGAGTATAAATATCTGAGAACGCTTAAAAAGATAACTGGATCAGCAATGATGCAATTTGCCCGATAAAAGGAAATATACTAGCAGAAAAGAGGCACACTAAATATTGTATGAAATTAAACATAATCAAAAGTAAAAACTTCAAACAGGCAGTAATAGCCTCCTTTCTACTAATTACTTATTTTATATGCGTAGGCCAGTTTTGGGCGCATTGGTGGTTAATTTATCTTCTTATCTGTTTTTTTGTTATACCTCTTTTTATTGTAGTATCTGTTAATACCATCATTTTATGGATAAAGAATCGAAGTAAGTTCAGTTTGCCTTACGTACCGTTTTGTATCGCTATTCTATCAGTCTTAATTGTGTACTGCCTACCTTCCCATAACCTTAGCAAGCAATACTATAAAGGCGCAGGTAGCTTATCCAATTACAAAACGGGTGCTTGCGGCTGTAACTTATATGCCGAAAATTACTGTATTTATGGGAATGGATACATGACTACTGATTTGAATGCGGAATACCTAACAGATTCCGTAAGTTTCAGAAAATATCTCGGCGTTTATGATGATGGATATGAACACATAGATATATTATGCAAAGGTGACTCGATAATAGTTGCAAAAACCAGTTCTGAATTTATTAACACACAGTGGAGTAAGCCGAGGGTCTTGGAACAAAAAAAGTATATAGTTTACGTGAACTTAAGAGAAATCATGATTTTGACTAATTTTTCATAATACCAATTTGGTTTTTGGTATAAATATATTATATTAGCATTATTAAAGCCATCTGCCATGAGTGAAGAATTAATTGAATTTTCTGAGCAGATAGATGAACAGTTTGAAATAGCCGATATTGAGAGCGATGATTTTTGGGAAGCCATTGTGAACTTGTTTATTTGATCTGTGATAACCCTTCTTCGGGCCATCTTTTTAAGATGAATGACATGTCATTGTCTAAAAGTCCCACACACAACCTTCCAACTTTACAACATTCCAACCTTTCAACATTAAAAGTTTAACTTTGCAGCCTGATGAATAAAACTGCTAATAATCTTGTTTTTGAGAACGTTTCCATTATTGATATTGCTGAAGAAGGCAAAGGTGTAGGGAAAGCCAATGAGTTTGTACTTTTTGTAGATAAAGCAGTTCCAGGTGATATTGCCGATGTGCAGATCTACCGCAAAAAAAAGAACTTCGCCGAAGGAAAGATCATAGACCTTAAACAGGCTTCAGAATTCCGTACCAAAGCATTTTGTGAGCATTTCGGCACCTGCGGAGGCTGCAAATGGCAGCACATGACCTACGAGGCACAATTACAGTTCAAACAAAAAACGGTAGCTGGGGCACTGAGCCATTTGGCAAAAATTGATGTGAGCAATATGCTCCCGATAGTGCCGTCGCCCGAAGAGAAATACTATCGCAACAAACTTGAATATACCTTTTCCAATAAACGCTGGTTGAATGACGGTGAAAACCGTACCGATGAGCCTGTGAACATGGATGCCTTAGGCTTCCACATCCCCGGCAGGTTTGATAAGATCCTGGATGTACACCATTGCTATTTGCAGGCCGATCCGTCCAATGATCTCCGCAATAGCGTACGCGATTTTGCAAAACAACGGGGCATCAGTTTTTATGACCTGAAAGCACATAGCGGGGCATTACGGAACCTTATTATCCGCACCTCATCAACCGGCGAACTGATGGTGATCGTGGTATTTGCTTATGCCAGCGGGGAAGAGATCAATGCAGTAATGAATTTTATCGATAGTGGGTTCCCGCAGATCACATCCCTTTTATATATCGTCAACCAAAAAAAGAACGACACTATTTTTGACCAGGAAATATTGGTGAGTCGTAGACCGGAATACATTCATGAAGAAATGGAAGGTATCAGGTTCCGCATTGGGCCGAAATCATTTTATCAAACCAATTCTATACAGGCTTACAAATTATACCAGGTAACCCGCGAGTTTGCTGGTTTTAAAGGCGATGAGTTAGTTTATGACCTTTACACAGGTGCCGGTACTATCGCCAATTTTATAGCAGGCAAAGTAAAAGAGGTAGTAGGTATCGAATATGTACCCTCTGCAATTGAGGATGCAAAGATCAACTCATCTATCAATAATATCACTAATACTAAATTCTATGCAGGTGATATGAAAGATGTACTGAATGCTGATTTCGTAATCGAACATGGTAAGCCTGATGTGATCATTACCGACCCACCGCGTGCAGGTATGCACCCCGATGTGGTAAATCGCCTGATGGAGATTGAAGCCAAAAAGATAGTTTATGTAAGCTGCAACCCAGCCACACAAGCTCGCGACTTGCTGGTATTAAAAGAAAAATACGATATTGAAAAGATACAGCCGGTAGATATGTTCCCGCATACGCAGCATGT
>DATHLW010000634.1:0-2758 GCA_035487675.1 Mucilaginibacter sp.
AAACGGCGCAGCCTTCTTGAACACCATTGAAAAAAAGGGATAGTGAAAAATTCTTAAATTCTGGGAATTTGGGTTCAGACAACCTGCCCGGGCAGCAAAATAGTAAACGCTGTGCGCTCACCTTCTACTGATTCCACATTGAGCTCTCCTCCGTGAGCCTTTATAACATCGTAACTTAATGATAATCCCAGGCCTGTTCCTTCTCCCGTGGGCTTTGTTGTGAAGAAAGGCTGAAATATCTTTTGCAATATTTTTGAGGGAATGCCTGGTCCGTTATCACTAACAATAATCAGGGTACTATTATTGCTCATTTTAGTTGTGACTGTAACAACAGGGGCATAACTTTCGCCCAAGCGCTTCTTTTTCTCCCTGACGGAATAAAACGCGTTGTTAAACAGGTTGATCATCACTCGTTTTATGGCTTGCGCGATAACGGGTGTATGATCCATGTTATCATCAAAAAACGTTTCGCATGTTGCAGTAAAAGTATTGTCCTTTGCACAAAAGCCACTATAACTTAATCTCAAACTTTCAGCTGCCAATTTATTAATGTCGGTAGGTTCTTTTTGCCCGGTATCAACCCTCGAATGCTCCAGCATTCCCTTTACGATATTATCTGCGCGTTTGCCGTGATGATTTATTTTTTCAAGGCTCTCCTTAAGGCTGTCTGCAATAAGAATTGCTTCTTCCAATTCCTTGTTCTTTAATTCATTACACAGTTCATCCACCAGCTCAATAGTTACGTCAGAGAAGTTATTGACAAAGTTTAGCGGATTTTGTATCTCATGCGCTATACCCGCAGTAAGCTCCCCAAGGGAAGCCATTTTCTCTTTTTGTATCAATTGCGACTGGGCAAGGTTAAGGTCGTGAAGGGACTTTTGCAGCTCGTTTTTTTGAAACACCAGTTCGGTTGTTCTTTCTTCAACCCGTTCTTCTAACAGTATATTCTGCTGTGTGAGGATCCGCTGCTGCTCTTCATGCAGTGCTACCAGGTCTTTATGATACTGAAGCTTCTTTCGCTGGCTCACCACAAAAACAATAAGGAAACCGGTAAACAGCAATACCATGCCCGAGATACCGAATATAACCCGGTACTCTAAATTAATTTCAAGCAGTTGCATATTTCCCAGTAGTTGCATATAAAGCTCTTGTTATGAAAAGACATAGAATAATGTATGCAGCATTGTGGACATTCCAGATGTCAAGCGCCAGTACCAGGTTCTGGGTGATCATGGGAACGTAAAATAAAAATACAAAGAAATTGATCACCACGTATACGCTCAATCCGGTCACGATCCAGAAAACCGGTCCTTTAAAAGCTGTATCGTCCTCATCATTTAATACGGCCAGGTAATATAGCATACCATAGATCAGCAAAAGGTAAGCCTCGGCAGACAATAAATTGCCGCTTAAATGATTGAAGAAAAAGAAATTCTCAAAAAACGCGAAGTCTATCACGAAATATAACAGGAATACCAAAGCAATTATTTTTTTAAAGGTTTTAAATTGAGGCTGCGGAAGGGATATAAAAAAATAGCTAAAGCAGGCAAATCGTACCAAAGAGTGTATGTTATAAATAGGGTTGTTGCTTTGAAGCCATGCGGGAAAGTGAAAAGGTTTTTTAAAATCGCCAATGATATCGCAAAAAAGATTGAGTGCCAGTGCAAGCCATAAATAAACAACCACGGGTTTTAATAAGGCAGGCTGCTTATTCCGGAACATTAAAAGAAACAAAGGTATGAGCAGCGCCCATACCTCCGACCAGTCAAAAATTGATGCTAAGATTTTACTCATGTTTAATAGGCTCAATAGGGAGGCGACGGGTTAATTTTAGTGTTAATAACGACCTCTGTGCCGGTCCCTGTTTCGGCAACATACTGCACATAGGCGGTTTCTACACCGTTTTGCCTATAGTAACCACCGGGTGGATATACGTACAGGTCGCTTTTCACACCTGGCGGGTATAAAATGCCAAGTGCAGTTAAATCCAGGTGCATATTTGCAAACTGGGTATTTGGTTTTGTTCCGGGAAAAGGGTTTGTCTCTATCTCCTTTGTTTCAAGCATATTTTGACCATTTAATACCGTCCCATCTGCATTTACGGCATAGGCAGCTAATGTAAAGTTATCATCTGCACCTGTGCCATCATCAATCATCGGCTGAAAAACAAAGTGATCAAAGTACGGGTTTCTATAGTTTACCGGATAGTAGGTGCTAACGACATCATGGGTCATTATAACACCCGAAAAAAAATTTTTGGGCATGATTGAAAGGTTTAAAGTAATTAAAGGGTTATTGATAAGGTATCAAATCTGATATTAAGGTAAAACTTCTTTTTTACATTTCAAAGCCTTTATAAGAAGAAATATTTTGCAGAAGTAGCTGACTCAGAATTACATAAGGCGGTTATCTTTAGATGCAAATCCCCGCGCTGCCAATGTCATTAAGTTAAGGAAAAAGTAAATTTCTTCCCCTCTTTCCCGTTTACGGGAGAGAGGGGCGACCAGCGCAGCGTAGTCGGGGTGAGTCAATCTCCGCCATGCATTTGCGTCAATATAGCTCGCATAGTTGACTCACCCGATCTACGCTTCGCTGGATCACCCTCTCTTTTGCAAGCAAAAAAGAGGGTATCTGGCGTAACTTAATGACATCGGCCTTGCGGTGGCTGGGCTTAAAGCAAGGCTACTCGCGACCAATTCAAAGCACTGACACTAAATTGTCAGTACTTGTTAAAACGCAATTTATTGATAATCAATGC
>DATHLW010000635.1:0-2208 GCA_035487675.1 Mucilaginibacter sp.
CTATAATAATAGAATTAAATGGCAGCGGTGCGCGATATGGCTATGAAGAAGCAAAAATACACCAGTTATTGCTCGAAAACAGCTTCAAGCCTTACATATACGATCCCTTTAAACGTAAGCTTTCTGAAATAACATCATATGGCAATAATAATACCATATACTGCCGCGATATCGATTTTATTGATCATCGCTTACAAAGTGCCGATAGCATGCTTATAATGGGGGAAGAAATTTAAACTATGCGGCTGGCTATCATTATTACACATCCCATCCAATATTATGCGCCTGGTTTTAAATTACTTCATGAACGAGGGAATATAACTATTAAAGTATTTTATACGTGGGGGGAAAAAGCTTTAAATAAATACGATCCGGGTTTTGATAAAAATATTACCTGGGATATCCCTTTATTGGATGGTTATCCCTATGAGTGGGTGGAAAATACATCAGTCGACCCAGGGACACATCATTTCAAAGGCATTGTTAACCCCGATCTAATAAATCAGCTCAAGGCATGGCAGCCGGATGCGCTATTGATCTATGGATGGGCATACAATAGTCATTTACTGGCTATGCGTTATTTCAAAAATAAGATCCCTGTATTGTTTCGCGGCGATTCAACCCTGCTTAACAAAAAAAAGGGCGTAAAGGCCTTACTCAAATCCATATTTTTAAAATGGGTTTACAAACAAATTGACCACGCATTTTATGTTGGCACTAATAATAAGGCTTATTTTAAAAAATTTGGATTAGAAGAAAGCCAACTAAGTTTTGCACCACATGCAATTGATAATGACCGATTTGCATTTGATAAAACTGAAGAAGCTATTTTGATAAGACAGAAATTAGGCATCCAAAATAGTGAAATACTTATTCTTTTCGCGGGCAAACTGGAGGATAAAAAATCACCATTATTATTACTCGATGCATTCTTGGCTTTGAAGAGTACCGGGAGTCATTTACTATTTTTGGGAAATGGCGCATTAGAGACAGTACTAAAGAATAAATCTGCGAATCTGACAAACGTTCACTTTATGGATTTTCAAAATCAATCAATGATGCCAACAATGTACCAGGCCTGTGATTTGTTTTGCCTGCCATCAAGAGGACCCGGCGAAACCTGGGGATTAGCCGTAAACGAAGCGATGGCTTGCGGAAAAGCAGTTTTGGTATCAGATAAAGTTGGGTGTGCAGTTGATCTTGTGAAAGAAAATTATAACGGTGCAATTTTTAAAAGTGAGGATATAAATGACCTGACTTCTAAACTAGGTATATTAATAACTTCTAAAAGTAACCTGCAAGAGTATGGCCGAAATAGTAAAATCCTGATAAATGACTGGAATTTCTCAAAAATAGCCGAAGCAATAGAAAATAAATTAAATGCAGCGGAAGCATAAATCCGGTAAGCAGGAATATATTTTTTTACCATTCTAAAAAATGAGAAGTAGTTACTCACTTGAAAAATATATTGTACTGTATATCCCATGGCTACTGGCATTAATGCTTGAGTCTGATCCCAGGGTATCTTATATAATTGCCTGGCTCGGTTCTTTTCTTATCTTCTATTTAACAATTAGCGGTTGGGTAAAACCATTGCCTAGCGATCTTTCAATCGGCGAACAACTAATGAGACCAATCTTATTGGTTCAAATTATTTTCGCCGGCTATATGTGCTGTACGACTATTTTTTTCTACCTGGACGTCCTTGGATATGAAGACTTTCACAAAACAAGTCAGTACTACCTGATCGATTATCAACAATTGAGTCGCACAGCACAATGTCAACGTTATTATTGCCTGGGACACGCCGCTTTTGTAACCGGGATTTTGATGTTTATGAATTACCCTGAAAGGGGAAAACATAAATATTATATAGAAAAAGAAAAAATTGCAACTCTTCTATTAATAACAGCATGCATTACACTCCCCCTCTCTTACCTTTTATTAACAGTACCTGGACTTTCTCAATTTGCAAATCAATTCACAGCTTTAAGTTTTATTGCAGGTACACTTGCCCTTGCATTTGCCATCCCGCTTAAAAAAGTATGGAATACTCTTACCTGCTTAATTTTATACTTTTTTAATTTCTACGAGGCACTTGTCTCGGGTTTTAAAGAGCCTATTATTATAAGCGTGTTAGTACTAGGGGTTTTCCTTTATCCTCATTATAAGAAATTAATTCTTATAACATTCGTCCCGATAATACTT
>DATHLW010000636.1:0-3295 GCA_035487675.1 Mucilaginibacter sp.
CCGTGATTGGAACGACAACAGCGGCTTTGGCCTTTTCGGACGCGGAGGGCTCTTTTGGTTTGATCAGCACCGTTTTGTTTGTAATGATGTAGGTCAAATTGGTATGGTCCAGGGCTTTATCCAAAACCTCCAATAATGGGGTGTCTTTGAATTGCGCGTTTATCTTTATATCGCCATTGACTTCATCGGCCGACCAGATAACATTATAAGTAGTTTGCTTATTGATCTCCAGGAAAAGTTGCCGTAATGTTACGGGGTTTTTGACTAGCGTTAGTTTTTGTGCCAGTCCCGCAGCGCTTACTTGCATAAATCCAACGAATAAAAGAAATGTTGTAATTTTCATGACTAGCAAGATTTTTTTGATGTAGCCGGGGGGCCTACACACATTTTCAGTATAAATTGTATACATTTGATTTTCTGTTTAAGTGAATGAATAGTGTCGCACATTATTTAGGCTTTACAGATATATGGATCAGGGGCATTGCAAGTGTTCCTGATTTTTTTATGCTGTATGCCTTGAAGTTCTGCGAACGGGCTATGGCGAGTTTCCTGCTGTTTTCATGTTTAAATCAATTAAGGGTTAATTATTTATTTTGAACTATTATTTTTCTGCCTTGAATAGTGAATTTTACTTTGCCGGTCATTTCCAGTGTATTAAGCAATTGGGAGACATTCGCAAATCTTGCCGTTACGCCGCCAAATCTTTTTTCTTTCAGGTTGGCATCTTCATAGGTAATATCAACATTATACCAGCGGGATGCCTGCCGCATGATAGCATCCAACGGCTCGTCATTAAATAAAAACTTATCATTTCTCCAGGACATCACCTGATCAACATTGGCGTTTTGAACTTTAAGGATACTGTTACCCGCAACAGACTGTTGCCCCGGCTTTAGGATTACCGCCGCCTTTTCTGAACCAGTTGGTGTGGTAACTACTCTTACCGAACCTTCCAATAATGTGGTTTTTATAACCGGCTCATCGTCATAAGCGTTGACATTGAAATGGGTGCCAATATCTTCGATGGTTTGGCCTTTGTTGATTAACCGGAATGGTTGCGCTGCATTATGCGCTACTTCAATATACACCTCGCCGGTAACAGACACTTCACGGCTTTTGCCATTAAAGGCTGTCGGGAATCGTATTGACGAGGCTGCGTTCAGCCAAACTTTTGTTCCATCAGCCAATACCAAAGGATAGGGCGATTGCTCGCCCCGTTTGGTAGTTAAGGTATTGAATTCAACTTTTGTGTCTGTTTGGCCGGCAGTGTAAGTAATCGCGTTCCCTGCGTTAACATTGATGATCGTATGGCCTTGCTGTGCCAGTTTGCCGCTTAATCCCTTATTTAAAATAATGGTTTGCCCGTTAGCTAAAGTTAAAGTAGCCTGATTGCTGCCGGGAGCAATATCTTTTATTTGATTTTGGGCAGTTTGTTGGGCTTGTTTATTTCGTAAAATAAAATAACCGCCTGTGGTTAGTGCAATTATGACGGAAGCCGCTGCTGCGGTATTGATCCATAAGCGGCGGAAATTTCTGCGTTTAAGTTGATGGATGGTAACCAGGCTTTCTTCGCTGGCGGTAACTTCCTGGTACATTTTTTCCCAGTCTACCTTGTGCTCGTGTTTGATTGTTTTAGACTTCTCCCAAAGCGCCTTCATGGGCGCATCAAGTTCATCGTCTTCCATTTCGTTAAGCAGGCCTACGAGTTCTTCTAACTCCGGTTCAGTACAGTCGTTGCGCAGGTACTTCTGAAATAAATGTTGCAGGCGGTATGATTGTGTCATAAAACTTAATTCTTAAGGGAGGTATAAATTCCCTCTTTTAACTAATGACACATGGAAAATGGCATCGTACCAATGCCATTGAAAATATTTTTTTAGGAGATCATGTACAAGGTGAGCACCAGGGCTGCACCACCCGCCATAGAAAGATGGATACGGATAGATTTAAGCGCTTCAACCAGGTGGTTTTTAACGGTTTGCTTGGAAAGGTTCAGGCGTTCCGCGATCTCGTCATGGCTTAGCCCCTCTACACGGCTTAAATGATAGACTTGCCTGCGTTGCGGCGAAAGGGAATTTACCGCATTAGTTAATAGTAATTCGTAATCTTTAACAGCGATCCGGTCTTCGGTATTGCTGTATTCATCGGGGATAAAGCTTTTGAGTTCGTTAAGCAGGCGTAAATCGTAAGCCACTTTACGCAAATGATTCAACGATTTATTTCTTGCGATGACATAGATATAGGCATCAAGATTTTCAACCTGGTCAAGCATTTCACGGCAGAGCCAAAGCTTGATCATGATCTCCTGGGTAACCTCCTCAGCAGCGTCATTCGACTTGACAATGGCCAGCACATAGCTATAGACCCGCTCTTTGTAAGAATGGAAAATCTGCTCAAAACTCAAAAGGCCGCGTTCGATATGCATAGTACCGGCAAACAGCTAAGTTAAATCAACGATAAATAATTGTTTGTAATTACAAAGTTTGCAATAATTTCTGATAGATAGGTTGGGTAAACCGGCAAATATTTAAGCAGGTAAACAATATTCTTCTTATTATTGGGTATCCTCATCTTTCCATGAAGAACCTTAGTCAAATTATCAGTGAACTTGCCCGGCCCGACGAAAAATTCATCATTTTTTGTGGTGCCGGAATTTCGGCTAATTCAGGGGTGCCTTTGGCAATCCCGTTTCTATCGAAAATATTGGATGGGTTCCGTATCACTAAAAAGGATAAGGTGAAGTTAATATTCAGGGACAACAGGTTGGCGATGCCTTTTGAATTGTTTTTTGATGTTTTTTTAAAAAATCCTGCCGACTACGCTTTGCTTGATGTCTTCAAGATAGGCGGGCCCAATACCAACCATCTTTTTATCGCCGAATGTGCGCTTTCAGGTAAATGTGATGAGGTTTATACCACGAATTTTGATACGCATATTGAAACGGCCTTTAAGTTAAAGCACCAAAAGCTTAAGGGTTATGCCAGGGAGGATCAATTTCAGGCAGCTATTGCAGATATCCAAAGTCCAAAATTGATCAAATTGCACGGCAGCATCGATGATGTCAGTTCGATCCGCACCACACTTTCCTCGATTGCGAAAAGAAGCCTTTCTGATGAGCGCAAAACCATTATAGATCACCTTTTCTTAAGGGCGGAGCATACTCGGATGCTCATTTTGGGCTATAGCTGTTCGGATTATTTTGACATCGTCGACCGGATCGAAAATATTCGTGGTTCAGCCGTCAGGATTTATTTTATAGATCACTATCGGGATATTAAGGACAGTGCTGACGCAC
>DATHLW010000637.1:0-2082 GCA_035487675.1 Mucilaginibacter sp.
AACTTCAATCATATTTATATCCCTCATTGGCATTCTTACCTGGAAAACCTATAAACGACGTATCGATAGTGTTGAGAATATTGTAATTGCCTTTGCAGTGGTTTATGGACTGTTTATTGTGATCTCGGCAAGTATATCCCGGTATGAGCGCATTAATAGCAGGCTGATCGCGCCAATGTTTGTTCCTTTATTAATAGCCTGTACCAGTTGGGTACCCGATGTATTGCGGCTGATCAAAAACAAAGCATCAAAATATGCATTATCAGGATTGGCCGTAATACTGATGATCGCTTTTGAATATTCAACGGTACTGGTTGACTATCAACGTTACGACGACGAGAATGACTTTGGCGTACCCGGTTATAGTGATGATAGCTGGAATAAATCGGAATTTGTAGGGTATCTCAGGAAACATCAGCACATATTTAAACCGGGTATACCTATTTATACGGATGCCGATGAAGCAGTCTATTTATTTACCAGCATGTCATCAACACTAATACCGCATAAACTGCAAACAAACCTTGTACAAAAACTCTACAACGAAAAACGTTTTTACCTGATCTGGTTTGATAATTTGTACAATTCTGAATTAATCAGTTTACCGGATATAATGGCGCATAAAAAGCTGATAAAAGTGGGCAGCGCAAAAGAAGGTGAGATCTATTATTATGACGAAAATGCAAAGTGATTTAGCTATCCGGCTATTAACATAATGTTGCGAACCATATTTTCTAATATAACGTAACAGGTTTTAAACTTAATATTTGGTTTTATTAAATAAAGTATATATTTGCAACACTTCATCTATAGCATTACTATACAAAAATGAACGGGTTCAACTTACATCATCTCCATCTGCATCATCGCCACCATATGGCGACAAGATAATGTTTGTTTCTAAGAGAAAATATCACCCCTGTTTATTCATAATACTTTAAATTTAATTTGTGAAAACACTTAAAATAGCCATCCAAAAATCGGGTAGGCTCAACGAAAAATCTGTTGAATTACTAAAGAATTGCGGCCTGAACTTTGACAACTATAAAAGTTCACTGATATCATCAGTATCCAATTTCCCGCTGGAAATACTTTTCCTGCGCGATGATGATATACCTGAATATGTTCAGGATGGTATTGCAGACCTTGGTATTGTTGGCGAAAATGTGATACAGGAAACTGAGGTAGAGGTAAGTTATCTGCAACGTCTTGGGTTTGGTAAATGCTCGTTAAAAATCGCAATTCCAAACTCTTTCAATTTTGAGGACGTCAGAGAATTAAGTGGCAGGTCAATTGCTACTACTTACCCGGTAATATTAGGCAAGTTCTTAAAGGAAAGAAATATTGATGCTGATATACGCACCATATCAGGTTCGGTCGAAATATCACCAGGCTTAGGGTTGAGCGATGCTATTTGCGATTTAGTATCAACCGGTGGCACACTTAAAAGCAACGGGTTAAAACCTTTTTGTGATGTTATGTCATCAGAGGCAATACTGATAGGCAAGGCTGGAATTGAAGATCATGAACATGTACTGGAACTGCTCCAGCGCATTCAATCAGTACTAAGAGCTAAAGAAACCAAGTACGTAGTATTGAACATTCATAAAGATAATTTGGAGAAGATCACCCATCTTTTACCGGGTGTCAAGAGTCCCTCAGTTGTGCCATTAGCTGATGAAGGCTGGGTGGCTGTTCATACTGTAATACCTGAAAGCGATTTCTGGGACAGAATAAATCTACTGAAACAAGCAGGTGCACAAGGCATTACGGTGATGCCGATTGAGAAAATCATATTTTAGTAAGTTGGCGGTTACCAGTATGCAGTTTGCTTTTTTAACTGCATACTGAAGCTGCATACTGCAAACTAACAATGAAGACATACAACTATTCAGATTTAAGTAAGGAAGATATTCGCCGGTTGGTTCAGCGTAATGTTGACCCTGCTGATGAGATACGCGGCGTGGTGGAGGATATTATCGTTAATGTCCGTAAAAATGGCGATAGGGCGCTGATAGATTATGCTTCAAAATTTGATAAGGTAGAGCTAAAAAGTCTGTCTGTTGGAAAAGCAGAAATTGC
>DATHLW010000638.1:0-7418 GCA_035487675.1 Mucilaginibacter sp.
CATACATGACATTGAATATGTGGTAAAAGATATAGCCGGTAATACATCAACATTAAACATAAAAGTAAAATCAAGCCCGGTCAAAACTAGCCCAACTCCCGCTCCGGCAGGCACAACGCTTTTTCATTACGATCGTCAGAATGAATTCAATGCAGATAATTTAAAAGTGGTTATCCCCACAGGAAACTTATATGATGACCTGAACTTTACCTACTCTACATTACCTGAAAAGCCGGGTACATTTTCAGCTGTTCATCGCATTCACAATCATTTTACGCCAATAAATGACACCTTTCAGATCTGGATAAAGCCTGATGATAAAATAGGCAAAAACATTGGCAAGGCAGTCATCATCAATGCTAATGGTGTTTGCGAGGGTGGTACTTACGATGACGGGTACATTAAAGCCACGGCCCGCACCTTTGGTGATTACTATATTAGGGTAGATACTGTTCCGCCTGCTATTCATCCCTTGAATATCAGAAACGGAATCAATATGGCCAAAATGCAACGCATTGCTCTTAAGATTGGCGATAACATGTCGGGTATAAAAACCTATTCGGGTAAAATTGACGGCAAATGGGTGCTGATGGAGTGGGACTATAAAACCAAAGTATTAAGCTATAAGTTTGATAAGGATATAACTCAGGGGAAACATATATTTGACTTGGCGGTTACTGATAATAAGGATAATATTTCGCAATTTACCGCATATTTTTTCAAATAATATGGCAATACCACAAGAGGGTGACAAAGCACCTGATTTCACCGCAAAAGACCAGAATGGCAATACTGTTTCATTATCCGATTTCAGGGGCAAAAATGTAATACTGTATTTTTATCCAAAGGATAACACCCCAACCTGCACTGTCGAGGCATGCAGTTTCCGGGATAATTATCAATCGTTACTCAGCAAAGGATTTACAGTGATCGGCGTGAGTACCGATACAGAAAAATCGCATAAGAAATTCGAGAAAAAATTCAACCTGCCATTTCCACTAATTGCCGATCCGGACCGGAAAATTGTAGAACAATATGGCCTTTGGGCAGAGAAAGTGTTATTTGGAAGAAAATATATGGGTACCTTGCGCACCACTTTTGTTATCGATCCGAAGGGGAAAATCATAAAGGTGATCGATAAAGTTGATAGCAAAAACTCATCGCAACAAGTAATAGATCTGTTACAATAGAAGATTTTTATCTATTTTCGCCCGTAATTACAGTAAAATAAATAATAATTAAATGTCGGTACAGGTTGATGATGCAGAAATACTACGCAAATTCCAGGATGAAAAAACCCGGAACGAGGCTTTTAACCTGCTATTAAAAAAATACCAGCAAAAGCTTTATTGGCATATCCGCCGCATGGTGATCGACCATGACGACGCTGATGACCTGATACAGGATACTTTTGTTAAAGTATGGAAAAACCTGCCCGGCTTTCGCAACGATGCACAGCTGTACACCTGGATGTACCGCATCGCTACCAATGAGTGCATTACCTTTTTGAACAAGAAAAAGCAAAAAAATAATATCCCGCTTGATGATGTAGCGTACGAACTGGCTGATACTTTAGCCGACTCGAGCTACTTTAATGGCGACCAGGCACAGCTGAAATTGCAGCAGGCTATTTTAACCCTGCCCGAAAAACAGCGGCTGGTATTTAATATGAAGTATTATGATGATATGAAATATGAGGAGATGTCGGAAGTACTGGGCACCAGTGTAGGTGCTCTGAAGGCTTCATTTCACCTTGCAGTGAAAAAAATCGAATCATTTTTACTATCAAGGGATTAAATTTAAATTTACTTTAAACCTTTTGACATGAGTTTCATCTATATACAGATATGAACAGCGAAAGAGGAAATAGGAAATGGCTTAATGATTATATGTCACTTAAACAGGTTAATCCAAATAGCCCGTTTACAGTGCCTGATGGCTATTTTGATGAACTGGAGCAGCAGATCGCATCGTATATTAAATTAGATGACTTAAAGACCAGCTCTCCTTCAAATGGATTTGTAGTGCCCGAAAATTATTTTGAGGAACTTAGCGATAATATCAACTCCCGCATTGTTATTGAAGAGACTGCCGATAAAGAGGCTACAGGATTTACTGTGCCGGAAGATTATTTTGATGAATTAAGCCAGCAAATACAAAGCCGTATTGCTGTGGATGATGCTTTAAATAAGTCTGAGGATACATTCACTGTTCCACATGGCTATTTTGATGAATTGAGTCAAAACATCCAAAGCCGCATTGCTGTGGAGGAGGCTTTAAGTAAATCTGAGGATGCATTTACTGTTCCTGAAGGCTATTTCAATGAGCTGAGCCTAAACATACAAAGCCGTATCGCTGTAGAAGAAGCTTTAAATGAACCGGAAGAATCATTCGCTGTTCCTGGTGGTTATTTTGATAAGCTTACAGAAAACATATTAAACAAAACCGTTAACCAGGAGGCTGAAAAAAAAGAAGCCGTTAAGCGTAAAGGTATTGTAAGACAACTATTCGTTTCATCAGCTTTTAAATATGCAACTGCAGCCTGTGTTACTTTGGCCGTTGGTGCAACCATCCTTTTGAGTCAAAATAACAATGTGGTTGAGAGTCACAAGAACTCCTTCTTACATAAATCATTGTCGCAGATATCGGTTGATGATATTAAAGAATATCTGCAATCAAATGTTGACCAAAACGATACACATACCTTGATTGACGAGAGTAAACAAGTTAACGCAGATAATTTAAGCAATGATCTGCAGGATGAATTAGATACCAGTCAATAATATGTATAAGCTGGCCAGACATATCTTTATTATATTTTTATTGTTGGATATTTGTTCTAAAAGTTTTGGGCAAGTAGTACGGCCTTTGCTCAGGCGTCCGCCAAATTTCCAGGAAAGGGTTATAAGGCGTCAACAAAATCCAGGCATAAACCGAATTGAAGAAGTACGTGAGGAATATATCAATAAAAGGCTTAACATGACGGGTGACCAGGGTCAAAAGTTTTGGCCGGTATTTAGACGCTATCGGGCGGCGCTAAAGGAGATCTTAATAAAAAAACGTCAGAACAATTCTCCCGACCAGCCTAATGGCGCCGATCAGATAAATCGCGAGCTCTTTTATGAAAGCGAATTGGTGAATACGCGAAAGTATTATACAGATGAATTTCTAAAGATACTTCCGCCAGAAAAAGTAAGCCTGATATTCAAGAGTGAACGCGACTTTAATGATGAACTCATTAAGCAACTTTCAGAGCGTAGTGAGGCTGCAAAGAATAACCCATAAAAATTTAACAATCATATTTATGGAGGCTTGCGTACTTAAGTATGTGAGCCTTTGTTATTTTTGCATATGCTCACACTTCGCCAGCTTTTTTTGGCTAATAATGCCCAGACCACAGATTTCCCTCTTCTGCTTGAATTTGAACGTGCCGAAGGCATTTATATGTATGATGCCAAAGGCACACCCTACATCGACCTGATCTCAGGTATTGGGGTAAGCAGCATTGGGCATGGAAACCCTTATGTGATCAATGCCATAAAAGATCAACTGGATAAATACATGCACCTGATGGTGTATGGCGAATATGTGCAAAGTCCGCAAGTGCGTTTTGCTGAGAAACTGGTATCCCTATTACCACCATCACTAAGCTCTGTTTATTTTGTAAACTCCGGGGCCGAAGCAGTTGAAGGAGCACTTAAACTGGCTAAACGATTTACAGGCCACAACCAGGTTATTTCCTGCTATAATTCCTATCACGGCAGCACCAATGGAGCTTTAAGCGTAATGGGCAACGAGGAATATAAACAAGCCTATCGTCCCTTGTTACCAGGCGTAAACTTTATCCGGTTCAACAATATGGATGATCTGGAGCTGATTACCGAAGAAATAGCCTGTGTGATCATTGAAACCTTACAAGGCGAGGCTGGCATCCGCGTACCTGATCTGGCTTATATGCGAGCCCTGCGCAAACGTTGTACCCAAACCGGCACCTTATTGATACTGGACGAAATACAAGCTGCCTTTGGCCGTACCGGTAAATTGTTTGCTTTTGAGCATTTTGGTATTGTACCAGATATTCTGTTGTTAGCTAAAGCACTGGGAGGAGGCATGCCGGTGGGTGCTTTTATTTCATCTAATCAAATTATGAGTTCACTCAAAGAGAATCCCATATTAGGGCATATTACCACCTTCGGCGGGCACCCCGTATGTTGTGCTGCAGGACTTGCGGCCCTGGAAGTGTTATTGGACGAAGAACTAATTGCAAAAGTTCAGGAAAAGGAGAACCTGTTTCGCGAATTATTAGTACACCCTGCCATAAAGGAAGTCCGTGGCAAAGGCCTGATGCTGGCCATTGAACTGGAAAATTTCGAATTAAATAAAAAGATCATCGACCGCTGTATTGAAAACGGAGTGGTGGTTGATTGGTTCCTGCATTGCGGTAACTCAATGCGTATAGCACCTCCTTTGATCATCAATCCTGACGAGATCAGGAAAGCTTGTGCGGTGATCATCGAGGCAATTAATTACCATTCTTTTTAAACATATAAAGAGAGCAAGCTCTCTTTATAATTAATTATTAACTGATCTTATAATGCCGGAATAAAGAACGATACGATGATTTGAAATATCCGGCACTAAACTGACCGCAAAATTAGTGCCTCTTATTTTAAGTTAATGTTATGATTCGATGATGAATAAGTCTTTAAACTAAATCTAATGTTAACATTATCAACACATTAATCAGCAAAACTCACATTATTGAGAACGGTAGTATTAAATAAAAATGCCCCGGTTAAAGCTGGGGCATTTTGCTATGCTTTATTATCAAAACTGATACATTCTTTCAACTCCTTTTCGGTGTAAGCCATGTTGTATTGCTTTAATACATCATCAGGCACGCCGTTCCAGTGATTGGGTGCATTACCCATGTACCCTACATCTTTTACGCCTATTTCTGTAGTGTAAAATCCAGTGGCAGTAAGGTTGCGCATCAAATTAAAGAACGCCACGCCCTGGTGCATCTCGGGTTTAGCTTTCTTAGGCCATGCTATTTCGTCAACCATTTCCATTTGCTGGGTGTGATTGCAATCCTTAAAAGCTTTATCAAAACGTTTAAGGCACTGCATATCCAGCCAGCGCAAACCGCCGCGCATAGGTACCTGGTGCTCGGGCATATCCTTTACAATAAACTCAATAAATTCAGGCACCTTAGCATCCGAAGCGCTTCCGCTTATATCATCTTTGGGAATGATAATATCACCCAATATAGTAATGGTGGCCATTTCGCTTGCTGTGAAAAACTTCGGCGCTTCGCGCAATTGCTTATTCACCAACTTTTCTTCGGCCATGCGGTCCGACTCATCGGGCCCTTTGGCATCTTTATTTTCAGTATTCTCAGCGCCCTCTTTTGCCGGTTGTTTACAGGCATCCAATAAAACCGAAGTGGATATACCGCCAACGATCAGGGCTTTAAGGGAATCTCTTCTATCCATGATAACAGAATTAAATATTTTGTTTTTTCATTTGGTCAACTATATACTCTGATGCACGCATTGAAAGCGCCAGTATCGTCCAGGTGATGTTCTTGTCCGCCTGCGATACAAACTGCCCGCCATCAACGCAGAACAGGTTCTTTACATCATGCGCCTGGCTGTATTTGTTCAATGGTGACTTTTTAGGGTCATTACCCATGCGTACTGTTCCGGCTTCGTGGATAATATTACCAGGGTTGTGCAAACCATAATTATTATGCGGCCCGTCATCGCCACCCCAGGTAACCACAGCACCCATGCTATGGAGTATCTCTTTAAAAGTCTCCTTCATGTGCTTAGCCTGGTTGATCTCATAGTCAGACCATTTGGTATGGAAACGCAATACCGGGATACCATATTTATCCACCACATCAGGGTCTATCTCGCAATAACTATCCTCACGGGCAATACCCTCGCCCCTGCCTGCCATACCCACATGTGCGCCGAAGAAATAACGGTAATCTTCTTTTAGCGAAGCTCCATAACCGCCGGCATCTTTTTGTTTGCCATGGATTTTGTAAGCACCGTTCAGGTTTTGAATATCCCAATTAAAACCATATAAAGGCATGCCGAACCCACCACCATATTCAATATGATATCCGCGGGGGAAATCCAGCTTTTTATTATCCAGCCACCAAGGGGTGTACACGTGCATACCACCTACACCATCTTCGTTGTAACGCTTACGGTCGAATAATTCAGGAATGATACCACCCATATCTGCACCAGTAGAATCGTGCAGGTATTTACCGACTACTCCGCTCGAATTACCAATACCGTTAGGATACCGGCTCGATTTGGAGTTAAGCATCAACCTGGCACTTTCGCAGGCGCTGGCCGCCAATATCACCGTACGGCCAAATACCTGGTATTCCTGCATATCGGTTTTATTCACATAGGCAACACCGGTTGCAAGCCCTTCCCGATCTGTCAATACCTCGCGCGCCATAGCATTCACTACCAGGTCAACATTACCTGTAGCAACTGCAGGCTTCACCAACACAGATGAGGATGAGAAGTCGCCGTAAATTTTACAGCTGCGTCCGCATTGTGCACAATAAAAGCAGGCTTCGCGGTCTTTATTGATCTTCTTAGTCAATATAGATAAACGCGAAGGGATCACCGGGATATTGATATTACCGGCAGCTTTTTTTATAAATAATTCGTGTAGTCTTGGCTTTGGTGGAGGTAAGAATATTCCGTCCGGGTCATTATACAATCCTTCATTAGTTCCAAACACACCGATCAGCTTATCTATCTTATCATAATAGGGCTTTACATCTTCATAACCGATCGGCCAGTCATCCCCCAAACCATCTATACTGCGGCGCTTAAAATCCTTCGGGCCAAAACGCAGGGATATACGTCCCCAGTGATTAGTACGGCCACCCACCATACGTGCGCGCCACCATTCCCAGTTACTCCCATCTTTTTGAGTATAAGGTTCGCCATCTATGTCCCAACCCCAGTAACAGCCGTCAAAATCCCCAAACGGGCGGAACTTGGTGCTTGCGCCCCGACGCGGAGATTCCCATGGTTGTTTTAATTGAGATGAGTTTTCGCGGGGATCGTAATTGGGTCCTGCTTCGAGCAAACAAACCTTTAACCCTGCATTAGCTAAAACATAAGCGGCCATACCGCCACCAGCACCCGACCCAACAATAATGGCATCGTATTTTTTCGGTTGCTTTTTAATCTGGATGTCGTCCATTAAATAATATTTTAAAAAGGTATTCTATAAAAAGTGGTACCAACAAATCTACATTTTGATTTTTGTTTTCAAAATCCAGTTTGCACGACATTTGTATTTAATTCGTTACTCTTCCTGGTTAAATTGTTATGTTCGTTAAAATCGCGTGTATGTATTTCTTTTCACAACACCTG
>DATHLW010000639.1:0-7830 GCA_035487675.1 Mucilaginibacter sp.
TGGTTTCTTCAACCTCGACCATCTTCGGGAAATCGTTAAATACACTTGTATTCATCTGCAAAATGACGTTATTAAGAACAGACTTGAGTATGCCGCCTTTATTGGACGCTTTGGTATATTTCACATCAACTATAAATGGCGGCTTTTGCGGTATTTTGTTTGGCAAAGCAGATAATGGGGGATAAATGGTCCACCCTCCCGTGTGATTAGCCTTTATGTCCAAAATAGCATCAATCGATCCCTTTGACAAATTTTTATTCATCTCATCGGTCGGCTGATTTTTGATGAGATTCATCATCTTGTTCTTTTGCAGGATCTTGTAAACCGGGTTGGTTGTATCGCATGTTTTGGCTATACCCACATCAACCGTAACACCACTGCCGCCTATGTTGGCAAACACCACTATAAATATCAGCGGAAATACCAGGCTGAACACCACCGCCGACGGGCTGCGTAATATCGATCTGAAACTGGCTTTTGCTATGGCAAGTGTAGCGCGTGTATTGCTGTAGGGTTTATTTGTCATTGGTCATTAGTCATTTGTCATTAGTGAATAGTGAGTGGTGAATATTTGGAATTTGCCAACTGCAAACTCAAAACTGCAAACTTATTCTTCTCTCCACTCTTTCCCGGTTAGGGTGATAAAAACATCTTCCAGGTTAGCCAGTTTTACTTGCTTTGGGCGTTCAAAGCCGCCGGCTACCAGTTTATCAATAAAGTTGTCAGGCGTATCAATGCCGATTATGCGGCCGCTATCAATAAAGGCAACCCGGTCGCATAATACCTCGGCTTCATCCATGTAGTGGGTGGTTATAACCACGGTCGTACCGTTATCCCGTATTTCGCGGATCAAATCCCACAAATTACGGCGTGCCTGCGGGTCGAGGCCGGTGGTGGGTTCATCCAAAAAGATGATACGCGGATCGTTGATCAGGGTAGTGGCAATAGAAAAACGCTGTTTTTGCCCGCCCGAAAGATCTTTATATTTTGCTTTTGCTTTTTCGGTCAGGGCTACTTTTTCCAGCATCTCCATCGGCTTTTTGTCGATGCCGTACAAACCGCAGAAAAGTACGATCAGTTCGGATAAATTCAGGTTGGGATAGTATCCGGCAGCCTGCAATTGAACACCTATGCGCTTTTTGATGCTGTCGGCATCTTTTTCAATGGAAAAACCATCTACTGTAATTTCACCGACAGTTTTGTCGCGAAGGGTTTCGATGATCTCGAGGGTTGTGGTCTTGCCTGCGCCATTGGGCCCAAGCAGGCCGAATATTTCACCTTCATAAACCTCAAAGCTGATATCATTTACAGCAGTAAAATCATCGTACTTTTTAACCAGGTTTTTTACAGTGATGATGGGTTGTTTTGCCATGCTGTAAAAATGCAGCAGATTACTGATATTTCAATGAGATATTCGGTGAATAGTGGAATTTTTACGGTGAAAAAGTTTAGCGTGATATGTTTTACGTTTTACGTGTCACGTTTCCGAAGTGGAAATATTGAATCAGCTCAACAGGTTGGCAAATGACCTGGTAAATGACTCGAGCCGCTCGAACAGGAAGTTAGAAAATTGTGTTAATGTTTTCATTGTATAGTAGTTATGCAAAATAACAGAATGCATATTAACCCTTTTGTTAATCCGTGTTAAATTATTGTTGCTTTATGTTAAATGGGAGAGCCAAGAGCCAGAGAACGAGAATCAAGAGCCGAGAACCAAGAGCCAAGAAGGTCTGTAGATGAGTCGGTTTTTATTTTTTTCTTGACTCTTGGTTCTTGACTCTATTTTACCAAATGGCCCAAAGTATGGATGATGGCATGTAACTGATGAATGGTCTCAGTAGCCAAATGGATAAGCTGTATAAGCAGAATCGTTTTCATGATATTGTTTTTGTTTTGCAGTACAAATATGTCCCTGCCCACAAAAAACAGTTAGTAGTATTAGGCGAACAGTGGGAAATTATCGGTGAATTAGGGGAGTGAATTGGATGAGTCGGTGAAATTTACCGGGGGCAATTCAGATCAATAATCTGTATACAAGCTGGCATTGAACCTTTTTGCTAAAAGACCGGTTGCTTTTTCGGTATCAATATCGACCACCAATACGCCCACTTCTGAATAAGGCTGGTAGGCAATGCAGTGACCATCCGGGTCGATCACGCAGGTAGCTGATTCGGGATATTTCATGGTGTAGTTACAGGCTGCATAGTAGATGGTATTTTCCATGGCACGCATCATGATGGCCTTTTCGTAATAAGGGCTGTCCTTATGGCCCCATTCAAAAAGCTTTTTACCTTCTGTATCGCTGCCGGTACAATGTGGGTGGAACACTATCTTTGCATCCCGTCGGGCTGACCATCTTACCGATTCAGGATAGCGGAAGCCTTCGTGACATATCGTGATCCCAAACTTTACACCGTTGAGTTCGAATATCCTTTTTTCATTACCGGGAATAAACAACTCGTCTTCAGTAGGAGGGGATAGTTGATTTTTGGTTTGACGACCCAGTATTTCGCCTGTGTTGGATATAACAAAAGCTACATTTAATATGCCGTCGGGATGGTCCCAGTCCATAGGTAAGATGACGGCAATGGCATTTTCCTTTGCCATGGCGCATACACTTTGCAATGCAGCTTCCAGTTTTGCAGGTGAATGTTCTTCTACCTCAAAACCAACACCACGCAGGCCAGGGATATAGGATTCAGGAAAACAAACGATCTCCGCCTTTTGCTCCGCCGCTTCCTTAAGTAGTTTTTCGACCCAGTTAAGGCCATCTTCTATTGATTTCGGAAATGGGGGTGAGGCTAAGGCGATCTTCATCATGGAAATTTTAATTCCCCATCATCTTCACAAAATCATCAAACAGGTATCTTGAATCGTGCGGGCCTGGTGATGATTCCGGGTGATATTGTACCGAGAATGCCTTTTTACCTTTCACGCGGATACCCTCGATCGATTTATCATTCAGGTTGACATGGGTGATCTCTACTTTGTCAGATGCTCTTACCGCTTCTGGTACTACACCAAAACCATGGTTCTGTGAAGTCACCTCGCAATGATCAATGATGATATTTTTTACCGGGTGGTTCAATCCGCGGTGTCCGTTGAACATTTTTATAGTTGGGATATCATTGGCCAAAGCTAGTAACTGGTGGCCGAGACAAATACCAAACATCGGTTTATCAGCCTTTAATATATCCTTTACTGTTTCCACAGCATAAGGCATCGCCGCAGGGTCGCCGGGACCGTTGGAAATGAAATAACCGTTCGGTGAAAAATCCTTTTCCATTTCTTCGAAAGTAGTTTTAGCCGGATAAACCTTCGCATAAACATCACGGTCGTGGAAATTGCGAAGGATGTTTTTCTTTACGCCAAGGTCGAGCACGGCTACACGGTAGGTAGCATTCTCATCGCCGAAAGTATAGGTTTCAGTAGTAGAAACTTTAGATGAAAGCTCCAATCCATCCATCGATGGAACTTCGTCCAGCTTCTTTTTCAGTTCATCAATATCTAATATCTCTGATGAAATGATCGCGTTCATCGCACCTTTATCGCGGATATGCCTTACCAGCTGGCGGGTATCGATATCAGAGATAGATACGATATTCTGCTCCTGGAAATAATCCTGGATAGATTCCTGCGCCTGTTTGCGGGTATAATAGATATTGTAGTTCTTGCAAACCAGTCCTGCAATTTGTATATGATCTGATTCGACTTCTTCCTTAGCAATACCATAATTGCCAATATGTGCGTTGGTGGTTACCATGATCTGCCCGAAATAAGAAGGATCAGTAAATATTTCCTGGTAGCCGGTCATCCCGGTATTAAAACAGATCTCGCCGCTGGTTGTTCCTATCTTGCCGGCAGCTTTGCCATAAAATACAGTTCCGTCAGCCAGTAATAATACTGCAGGTAACTTGGTGAAGTTGGTGATCATAATAAAAAATTGAATAGTTAAGGGGCCGGTCAGACTGGGGTTCAGCTCCGTGAAAACAGTTGTAAGAAGTGCAACGGGCAACTACCGGATTCACGCCGCAAAAATAGGATTTAATTTCGAAATCGGAAAGTTCGTTTTTTAAATTTTATTCCCCGTCCTTGTTCGTCACTCAAATAAACAGAAGTACACTGGTTGTTATACTAATTGCTATAGCTTTTGCGTTTCCAATAAACCAAAATCATTTAATGTCACGATTATTTTTTAAGTATTATTTGGATGTCACAAAATACAATGCGATCTTTTGCATTTTGATGTGCATTATCTCGCCTGACTTAATAGAAATCATCATACTTTTCGGCACAGTTGGCGTCCTTATATCTTTTCTTGCTTATCGATATTTTCAGGATATAGAGTACTATTTCTATATTAATTGCGGTCTGTCAAAAAGGAACTTGCAGTTAAAGACCTTTATAATTAACCTGGCCGTATCTTCAATTATCCTGATAACCATATGGGGCATACGCTACAGGTAGAATCCATTTCACATAGCTTTGGAGATAGAAACATATTTTCAAACACAGGTATCGTATGTAAAACGGGTGAAGTAATTGGTATTCTCGGCAGAAACGGGACAGGCAAATCGACTCTTTTCAAGATTCTTTTTGGAACCCTAAAGCCAGATAATATTATGATTCAGCTGGATGAACACTTTATAAGAAAAAGAGCTTCTTTCAATAGTTTTATTGGCTATCATCCGCAGGAAATTATGTTACCTAAAGGATTAAAGGTAAGCGACCTTATATCTATTTACGTAAGAGATAAAAACAAACAGGATAAAATATACAGTGCTTATGGAATTGGGAATATTCAAAATGAACGGGTTAGAAACTTATCCCTCGGACAACAGCGGTATTTACAATTTCTTTTGGTATTAAACCTTGATCATCATTTTGTTTTGCTGGATGAGCCATTCTCGATGGTGGAACCTTTATATAAAGATCTGATCAAAGAAAAACTTGTTGAGTACAAATCACTTAAGGGGTTTATAATTACGGACCATTATTACCTTGATATTTTAGCTGCCGCAGACAAACTTTGTTTAATTAAGGACGAAAAGATCATCCCTTTATCGAATTCAGAGGATTTGGTAACGCTTGGATACCTTACTAGTCAGTCTATTATTTATTAACACTGAAGATTTTCATAAATCCGAAATTGAACATTCGAAATTCGAAATAATTAAGCTGGAGTTTCTACCTTTACCCTTCCAAATAAAACCAGCATGTCTGTAAACAAAGAGATCAAAAGAGTTACCACCAACACTTTACAGGAAATGAAAGTTCGCGGCGAGAAGATTGCCATGCTCACCGCCTATGATTATTCCATGGCTACCATAGTTGATGCAGCCGGGACGGATATTATTCTGGTGGGTGATTCTGCTTCGAATGTTATGGCTGGGCACGAAACTACTCTGCCGATAACGCTCGATCAGATGATCTATCACGCATCATCGGTTGTTCGTGCGGCAAAAAGGGCTTTGGTTATTGTTGACCTCCCATTCGGATCGTACCAGGGTAATTCAAAAGAAGCGCTTAATTCAGCTATCCGCATTATGAAGGAAGCCGGTGCACATGGTGTGAAAATGGAAGGCGGCGTGGAAATATCGGAGTCTGTAACACGTATCCTTACCGCCGGTATACCAGTGATGGGGCATTTGGGATTAACGCCGCAATCGATCTATAAATTTGGTACCTATACCGTAAGGGCAAAGGAAGAAGCCGAGGCACAAAAATTGCGTGAAGATGCATTGGCACTACAGCAATTGGGTTGTTTTGGTATAGTGCTGGAGAAGATACCTGCCCAACTGGCGAAAGAGGTAACCGAAAGTGTAAACATCCCTATTATAGGGATAGGCGCGGGTCGTCATTGCGACGGGCAGGTGTTGGTATTACACGATATGCTGGGCCTCAACAAAGGGTTTAAACCAAGATTCTTGAGGCAATATGCTGACTTATTTAGTGTAATGAACGATGCTATTGAGCATTACATAAGCGATGTGAAAGCGAAGGATTTCCCGAGTGAAAAAGAGCAGTATTGATGTGCAGATGTGCGTATGTGCAGATGTGAAAATGATAAATTTGTTCATGGTTCATAGTTGATGGTTCATGGCAGGAAGGGTTTAGTTTGTAATTAACATAGCACAGTTAAACGACAGATGTCTGATTGCTAACTGCAAACTCGTCCCGATAGCTATCGGAACTGCAAACTTTTGCTATGAACTATGAACCACCAACTATAAACCACTGATGGGCAAAGTCTATATTAAATACGTCAACCAGGAGATCACTGATAAGGATATCATTTACGAGGATAATCATCTGATCGCAGTAAATAAGCGCGCTGGGGATATTGTGCAGGTGGATGAGACGGGGGATGAGTCGCTGGATGAGAAGGTAAAGAAATACATTGCCAAAAAATACAATAAGCCCAACGGCGCATTTTTAGGCGTAGTGCATCGGCTCGACCGACCTGTAAGCGGACTTATCCTGTTTGCCAAAACCAGCAAGGGGCTCGACCGGATGAACAAGCTTTTCAAAACCCGCGAGATACAAAAAACATATTATGCCGTTGTTCGCAAAAGGCCAGAACCGCCCGAAGGTAAACTGGTACACTGGCTTTTAAAAAACCCTCAAAAAAATGTAACCAAAGCTTACGACCAGGAAGTGCCTGGCAGTCAGCGTTCCGAGTTGAGTTACAAGTTAGTGGGGGAGTTGGAGGGGTATTATCTGATCGAGGTGAACCCTATAACAGGCCGCCCTCACCAGATCAGGGTGCAGCTATCCACTTTGGGTTGCCCGATTGTAGGTGATAATAAATACGGCTATCCCCGTGGAAGTTTAAAAAATAGTATTTGCCTTCATGCCCGCAGGCTGCGGTTTATGCATCCCATAAAAAATGAGCCCGTTGAAATTGTGGCCGACCTGCCAAAAGATGGTTTTTGGGAGAAGTTTGAGGGGATGATAGAGTAGTCCTTATTTTTGGTTTAACAATGCCACTGCAATCTCATCAAAATGATCAATTATCGTGGACATATGCCCATCGTTTTGATAAGTCACTAATTTGGCGTTGGGTATGCGGGGAACCATCCACTCCACTACTTCAATGGGGACGGTATTATCCTCCCTGCCATGAAAAAAGGTAATCGGGAAGTTTATATCGCCTAAATTAAAACCTAAAGAACGAATAGGGAGCCTAACATCCATGGCTACGCCTTTCATATCGCGAAAGGTCTCATCCACGCCTTTTTTGGATAATGTTAGCCTCCCGTTTTGCTTGAATACTTCAAAATCGGCTTTGGGCATATTTTTCTCAGCTCGCGCCAAAATTTCCTCATCAGGCATCCCCCTGTACTGTTTCATTTTGTTTAGTACGATAGGTAATAGAAAAGGAAATTTGTCAGCCACTTTCCAAAAAATGCGGTGCTTTAAACTCAAGTTGTTTTTCACTTCAGCCTGGTTCATCTGCCCCGCACCGGAAACTATAACAGCTGAAGTAAGCAGTTCGGGTATTTTTAATGCACAAGCCAATGTATACGGTGCTCCACCAGAATAGCCCAATATGGCAAATTTCTTAATATTCAAATGATCAACAAGTGCGACGGTATCTTTGACCCAGTCAATAAAGGTGCGGTTGTTATGCCTGTCTGACTGGCCCATTCCTGGACGGCTGGGCGAAATTATCCTTAGATTATGTTTAATAAAAATTTCATCGCCGATCATTGTAGGCTCAAGGCATGAGGACGGGGTGCCATGAAAATACAATACCGGATAGCCGTCTTTTACCCCAAACTCCACAAAGCTTAATCTTCGTCCGTCAGGGAGTATAAGGGATTGAAA
>DATHLW010000640.1:0-2704 GCA_035487675.1 Mucilaginibacter sp.
CTCCTTTATGAAACCGTTTAATTTCGCCATCTACGCTTCGTGTGCCTTCGGGAAATATTACTATTGAGTAACCCTGTTTCACCCTATCAGCAAAAAATTCAATACTGTTTTCGGCTCCGCGGGCTGCAGGATAAAAGTCGGCCATACGCGCCACAGCCCCAAATACGGGCGAATTCCAAACCCAGTCGTTTGTTAAAAATATCAGTTTGGGGTGCAGCATAACTATCGAGAGAATATCGAGAAAAGACTGATGATTGGCGATGATTACCGCTGGCTCGGAAAAATTTGCATTGTGCCGGTCAGTGATTTTCTTTTTTACATTGATCATGATATAGATCATCGAGCCGGCAAATTTTGAGAGAATATAGTGGTAAACTAATTTGGTATTCTCTTTACCAAAAGGACTTAGTTTAAACAGCCAGCCCAATACAGTTAAGATCAAACAGCCCGTTACAAAATAAGTGAACGCGAAAATGCTTATCAGAAAGCCGGAGAATGTCCAGGGAAATCGCTTTTTTCCTGTTCTGTTCTTTACCAGTATAGTAAATAAAAATGGTATCAATATCTGTGACATGATTACCACGCATGAAATGCCTATGATGGAAATAAATGCGATGGATTTTAATGCCGGGTGTTTTGCGAATACCAGCACACCGAGGCCTACTATGGTAGTAATGGCTGACAGAAATATGGATGTTTTGTAGGATGACAGTACCTTTTTACCTGTTTTATATTCCTGCAGCAAGCCGTCCATAATATACAGGCTGTAATCGTCGCCCAGGCCGAAAATCAGTGCCGAAATGATAATATTGACGATATTAAAGCCTATACCGAATATCCCCATTATTCCAATTATCCATATCCACGATATAAACATTGGGATAAATGATACAAGAGTCATCTCTATACGGCCATAGGTCAACCATAATACAATGAGTACCAGCATTGACGACATCACTGCAATTTTGGTAAAATCGGAGTTGATTATTTGTACCAGTTTATTGGTGAGGTATTGCTTATCGATAACAGTTACATAAGGATTGTCCTTAAATGCAGTGTAAATAGCCGCCTTATTTTGTGGCGTCGTTTGCACCAGGGTAACTACAGTGGAATGATCGGGCTTTTCGGTAATAAAATCATCAAGGAAACTTTTCCTTAATTCGGCCATGTTCTGCTGATCTGTAATACTGAAGCTTTTATTCAGAAGGTTCTTAAATTTATCAAAAGCTGTCGGACTGAACCCCATCGCCATCCCCTGCTGCTCAAGTGTTGCAAATAGCTTTTGTTTTTTTTCAAGTGTCCAATATTTATTCCATCGCTCGATCCTTACCTTTTGCAAAGAATCTGAGATAATCAGTGAGGAGACGCCCGAATATTTTATGACTATATTCTTTTCTTTAAGGTCCTCTATTTTTTTGGAAAGCTTTTCATTGTTTACCAGTGCCTCATCCAGCGTTTTGCCTTCGGTAACCAGGTAAACAGATTGGAGCGAAAATTTATTTATCTTTTTAAGTTTAGCCTCAGCCAGTTTCAATTTGGGCGACAAGTAATTCATGCCGGATATATCGAACTCAAAACTTACCAGGTTGGCGGTATAGCTAAATACAATGGTAAGCACAATGATCCCTGCTATAATGAATTTATTATACTCCGGATTGTAAGAGGCCATTTTATCGATCCAGGAAAATTGGATTATTTTATGATGCCTTTCTTCTCTTTTTGTAGTTACAAACTGGGGTAAAAAAACCAGCGAACAAAGGCAAGCCCCTATTAAACTAAAACCGGCAAATAATCCAAGATCTTTTAGCATCTCGGATTGTACAAATTCAAGACAAAAGAAACCCCCTATAGTAGTAAAGCTCCCTATGGTCAGGGGCTGAGCTAAATCTTTAATTACTTGCTCGATACTTTTTGTGTGCCGGTAATGATTAAAAACATGTAGCGAATAATTAACGGCTATTCCTAATACTACCGATCCGGTACCCAGCGCAATAACCGACAGCGAGCCCTTAATAAAGTAAACGGCCGTTAAGGAAAACAGAGCCCCAAACAAAACCGGGATAAGAATAATAATTGGCGCCCTTTTCTTGCGGAAGTATAGGCCCAAAAATAACACCAGTACAATAATGGTAATACTCAACGTTACGGTGGTATCCTGCCGTAATTGGAATGCATTGCTGGCAAACCCTGCTACGGCGCCAAAGTAAGAAACATCTACGCCTTTAAACTCTTTACTGCATAGATCATTAAAAATATCATCCAGACCGCGCAAAAAAAGAGCATTTTTCCCCGTGTTGTTAGGCGGGTAAACGGGCGTAATAAATAGTAAAAGATTTTTATGGTCTTTGGTGACCACGTAATCATCATACAACTCAAAGTTTTTGTCGTATTGCAGCTGCTGTAATTTTTTTAAACCTATGAAGGATATTCCCACCGGATCATTGCTGATCACTTTTTTTAATGCGATGCCTGCCGGCGATGAAAGTGTCCTTATATCATATTGAAGGGATTCCGTAATTCTTTCGGGAGTGATGAGGGTATCAATAGTTGAATAATCTTTATCATTCAGATAAATGGGCAGGCGCTGGCTTATGGTTTCAAATAATTGTAAAGCCAGCTCATCATCAACCTTAAAATTTACCTTTTTTATATAGGGATACAGTTTATCCTGCACTGTTGCTCCAAACTTATCCGCAAAAGCTAC
>DATHLW010000641.1:0-4347 GCA_035487675.1 Mucilaginibacter sp.
TTCACTTTATTCATTGCGGCTATGGCAGGCCTTCCGTTATTGGCTTTTGCAAACTGGTTAGGATCTCTCCTTGCTGTCTGCTGATGTGCTAGCTGTGCACCGGTAGGTTGCATGTGGTGCTGGTGCATAGCTTGTAATTCCGAGGAACGCGGTCTTGCCGAAACACCGCCCGGGCCGTTAAAACTTGAACGGCTGTTATTAGCTATGGTATGATTACTAATAACTCTTCGGTCCGAATAAGTATTATGAATAAAGGTGTTATTAACACGAACTGCGGCGGTATTGTAAATGAATCGGTCTCCCCGCCATACTCCGCCGGCAAAGCCTCTGCCATAATAGCCACAGCCATAGTTTATTCCACCGTAAAATCCAACTTCTGGTCCCCAATAGCCAGAGTGAAACAAATAAACACCATCTGAGAACCCCCAGTAACATGGCGTCCATAAAAAGCCGATAGTTGGCGGGGCTACCCAAACGCCGGGAACCCAGTAATAATCGTCATCGTCAGGGTCCCAGGCCCAATAACCCGGCTCCCACAAATAACCTTCAACCGGACAAGGAGGTTGTACATATACTGGTAGTGGCGGAGGCCTAAAAGTTGCAGAGATGCCTACACCAACACTTACCTGTGCATTTATTTTAGTAACGGTCAATAGCATAATCGCCACTATAAAAAAGCACGTTTTTGCTATATTTTTCATGACAGATAAATTTATTTTGTTATAGTTACATACAACGTTTGACACAGAAATAGGTTTTAGGTTTAAATTAGAATTTAGGACGAGGCAGTCATATTTAAGAAGCCAGGGGCTTTCTTATTGCTGATTTTTTCCTTAAAAAAATGCCTTGCAAATAGGGCATAAAGCCTCTACAATACTGTACAATCTCTAAATCAAGTTCAATCTGTAATAGAAATATTTAATAAATATTTAATTTTTTATCGTTCTACGGTTGATCGGCTAAGAATATTGATGTACAATGTTTTAATATATTAACATTTGTTAATAATATTTCTTAATAACTTTCGTTTACCTTGCGGAAACGCCCCGGGAAATCGCAATGGCAAAATATTTGTTTAAGGGGCATTACATAAACCAATATTTATTAACCAAACACAACAACGATGAAAAAAGCAACAAAACTAATGGCTATTGCTGTAGCGGCTACAGCTATATTCTTTACAACTAATGTTAAGGCCCAAACAACAGATAAAAGCGCATGGCGTTTGGGAATTGGCGTAGAAGGTGGTATTCCAACCGGTAGTATCCATAATGGATATGGATGGGATTTGGGTGGTACAGCACGTATTCAATATGGTATTGATAAGAATGTAGCTTTAATGCTTACTTCTGGATACTATAATTTATTTGGCAAAACTGTAAATGTTCCATTACCTGACGGCTCGCTTGTCAGCACCAAATACCCTAATGCCGGCATCGTTCCTGTAAAAGCTGGTGCTAAAGTATTTTTCGATTCGCCAATTTATATTAGCGGAGAAGCTGGCGCAGGTTTTGAAACAGCAAGTGGTGGAAGCACCAAGTTGCTATTGTCTCCAGGTATAGGCTGGGCCAATAAATCATGGGACATAGGTGCGCGTTATGAAAACTTCTCAAGTGCCGGCTTTAGTAATTCTTACGGTCTTGTGAATCTCCGTGTGGCTTATGGCTTTACCCTCTAAATAATTTTTACCTTAAACAAAAAAACCCTTTACGAAATCGTAAAGGGTTTTTTTATATGAGCATACAGTTTGCTTAACTCAATTTTGCCAACGCAGTTTTGATCCTTTTCATTGCTTCAACCAGTTTGTCTTCCGCAGCTGCATAGGATATACGGATCGATTTAGGGTCGCCGAATGAATCACCGCCTACAGTAGCTACGTGGGCCTCTTCCAATAGGTAAATGCTCAGTTCGTCTGCGTCCTTAATCGTATTGCCATTATAGCTTTTACCAAAGAATGAGGTCACATTAGGGAAGAAATAGAAAGCCCCTTCCGGCAGATTTACGTGAACACCCGGAATATCCTTCAATAAACCATAAACGATATCACGGCGTTTTCTGAATTGCTCGCGCATTTTCAGGACGCTTTCCAGACCGCCCTCGCTTGCAGCAACACCGGCTTTTTGGGTGATAGAGCAAGTTCCAGAAGTGATCTGACCCTGCATTTTATCACAAGCAGCAGCAATTTCTTTATTTGAAGCAGTGTAACCAATTCTCCAGCCTGTCATTGCAAATGCTTTCGAAAAACCATTGATAATGATCACGCGATCTTTAATGCTGGCAAACTGCGCGATCGACTCATGCTTGTCAACAAAGCTGATGTGCTCGTAGATCTCGTCAGACAGGATGTAGATATCTGGGTGTTTTTCAAATACTTTAGCCAAGTCTTCCAGTTCGCTTTTGCTGTACACACTGCCGGTAGGGTTACAAGGCGATGAGAACATGAACAATTTTGATTTAGGCGTAATGGCAGCCTCTAACTGTTCAGGAGTGATCTTAAAGTTCTGTTCAACCGTAGTATCAATAAATACACTTTTGCCTTCAGCTAATTTCACCACCTCTGAGTAAGATACCCAGTAAGGTGTAGGGATAATTACTTCTTCGCCGGGATTAACCAAACAGAGTACGGCATTGGCGATAGCCTGTTTAGCTCCGGTAGAAACTACAATCTGGCTAAAATCATAATCCAGGCCGTTTTCATTCTTAAGTTTAGCAGAGATCGCCTTTCGTAATTCAGGGTAACCTGATACGGGTGTGTAATAGGTGAAATTTTCATCCATGGCCTTCTTAGCTGCTTCCTTCACGTACTCAGGGGTATGAAAATCCGGTTCGCCAAAACTAAGGCTGATCACATCAACACCTTTGGCAGCAAGCTCACGGCCCAGTTTGGCCATTTTTATAGTTGCCGATTCTGCAAGGTTGTTGATTCTGTTACTTAATGCGCTCATAATTAACTTAATTTTATTCCGGCGGCAAATATAGAAAAGTCTTTAGTCATACGCGGGGGTAAAGTTGTATTTCCTGATTTTTGCAAATTTTACAATTGTGGGTTGATAACATAGTAACTTTTTTTGATATTTTCATTTTTGCAACATTCTCAAGACTTATAACTATTGACTTAGGACTTGAAGAATGTTATTCCTAAATTTGGCCGCAAATCCAGAATATTTTGCAGGAACAAAAAAGGATCATACTAATATCCCTGATTACAGGCACGGTCCTGATGATGGCAAAGTTTGGGGCATATTTTCTGACAGCGTCAAACTTTGTACTGACCGATGCCGCCGAAAGCATTGTAAACGTATTCGCAAGCTCCTTTGCTTTTTTTAGTATTTACATCGCCTCGCGACCACGCGATGCAAATCACCCTTACGGGCATGGTAAAGTGGAATACTTCTCTGTATTTATTGAAGGGGCATTAATCGGTATTGCTGCCATAACCATTATTATAAAAGCCGTTTATGGGTTGTTTTATCCCAACAATATTCATTCGCTACTAGTTGGTGCGATCATTATAGGTGCCACAGGGGTAATAAATGGGGTGTTGGGTTATTACATGATTAGCAAAGGCAAGTCAATACCATCAATGACAGTTGAAGCAGATGGCCGGCATTTGCTGACCGATATGATAACCAGCGGCGCGTTGGTGATTGGTTTATTGCTGATCCATTTTACAAATATTTTATGGTTGGACAGCGCATTATCCATACTTGTGGCTTTGTATATTTTATACAATAGCTACAAACTGGTGCGCAGATCAGTTTCCGGCTTAATGGATGAGGCCGATTTTGATATGGTGACCAAAGTAATATCCGTATTAAATGAAAAGAGGAGAGATCAGTGGATTGATATTCATAACTTCAGGGCACAAAAATATGGTAATGACCTCCACATCGATTGCCATTTGACCTTGCCGAATTATTTGGATCTTATTCAGGTACATGATGAGGTTAAAAGAGTCGATCAGCTCATAAATAAAAAGGTGACCAAAACAGAATTATTTATACATACCGATCCTTGCGTATCTCAGTGCTGTCATTACTGTCGCATGCCTGATTGCCCTATCCGGTCGGAAGCAAAAACCGAAGATATAACCTGGACACTTGAAAAAGTGATCCGTAACAAAAAGCATTACGAATAATGTATCCATTTAATGTGCGTGTATATGGTTTGTTGATCAATGACCGCAATGAAATACTTATCAGCGATGAGCAGGAGTATGGCATGCAGTTCGCAAAGTTTCCGGGTGGTGGTTTGGAACATGGCGAAGGATTGATCGATGGATTAAAAAGAGAATTTGTAGAAGAATGCAATGTGGAGATCGAGATATTGAGCCACTTTTATACAACT
>DATHLW010000642.1:0-2502 GCA_035487675.1 Mucilaginibacter sp.
ATCAACGAAAAAAAAGCAAAAATTTGATATACTGTCACCAGACGGGTTCAGTATAAGAATAGGTGTAGAACCATTCACTTCGATGAAGAAAGCACGGGAATATTTCTTGGAGTGGAAAGACAGATTTAAGATACAAGGGTATTATTCCTCTGTTCCCTATGGTCGTATTCCTTTGGAAGACCTTGAGGATTATTGCGAGTGGGTCGTGATATAATGATCGGGTGGATCGTAAAAATTCAAAAATTATAGTATCTTTGATAAGCTAAATTTTTAGAAAATGGGAAAAAGTAATCCAAAACCGAAACCAGTTAATGCGCCGAGTACAACTGGCAACAATTCAGGAAAAGGCAGGGGCAATAATCCGCCAGCGAAACCGAAAAAGTAATTAAAGGCCGGTAATCCGGCCTTTATTAATATTAAAAAAGAAGAAAAGGAAATGGACTGTTTGCAATTATATGGAGCCTATCAAAATCAAATCATTGAGATTGACTTTAAGCAGGACTCAGAAGCCTTTAAGGATTTTGGTGGAAAGTTGATTGGATTATTATTTTATCCTATGCCGACTGGGGGGCCTTTTTATGTCGATGAAAAAATTTCAGAGCATGAAGTACAACAGCATAAGTTGGTAAGACTTTGTTTTAAAATTACTCCAGGGTTTAAATTTAGGTTTGGTGTTAGTGATGAAACTGAAAAACTTTTAATGGACAAAGGTTTTTCGTGTAAGGACGTAAAGCAAATTTCACGCCCAAATGAAATTCATTTAGAGGTTTCAGGAAATATAAATCCTTCTGATTCAGAACCAAAATTTTTGAGCTTCACGGTTTCTGGAATTTGGGGTTTTAACCAGCAGGGATCTATGGTTTCATTAACCAAATCAGGTTTTACTCCTGTTGCGTTAAATGGAACTCAATTCTATGAGCTTTGCAATAATTTAAGAAGTTGCCATTACGAAGATATAGATAACGTTTTAAAGAAACGAAACATCGATTTTAAATTAGAAAAGGCAACAAATGAAGAATTAGACTTAATTAAAGCAATTGTCAATATTTTCATCTGGCTTGAATATTATTTAGTAGAAGGCGATATATCACCAGACACAAAAAATCTAATGAATAATAACGAGTTTTTGCCAAAAATGTATAATGATTTTGTTACCGATGGAGCGATTTACAATGATAAATTAAAAGATATATACTTCTTGGATCAGAAGCACCAATTCGGAGACAACGCCCATGAACAACTTGATAAACTTGTAAAGCTAAAATTGCTTTCCAAAACAACTTTGACGGTTCGCAATGAGAAATATAAAAATTACTTTATGCCGTTTTCCAAACCGAAAGATTATAAAGTAATAATCGGTAAGGATTTGCAACTCCTTTCTATTTATAATCAAATTCTTGTAGATCGGAATATAGCTTTAAACAATTTTTATAATAAGCGATGACTAACCCTTTTATAGTTTCCTTTTTTAAACTCATTGGTAGCTTCATTATGTTAACATTTTGGGCTGCTTATAAAGTTTCAAAAGAAGGTAATAAAAGAAGAATAATAAAAGATGCCATTTTGTTGCATATTAGGTTATTCCCTAATGAGGGAAGGGCTTTATACGGAGCCAAAACAGATAAATTTATGAAGGTTAATCATCCTGAAACCGTAAAGTTTAAAGATGAATTATTTGCCTTAGGCCTTCGCCCAATATTTATTGGCCTCTTAATCTTAACTTTTTTTTATGCCACGATTCCTATTTTCGATGTTCTGCTAATAATTGTAGTTCTATACGTTGTACTTTTTGAAACAAATTGTGAAGAATACAAGCTAAAGAAATGGCATAAATGTACTTTAATTGCAATTTGGATTATTACTTATGCTGTTATTACATATTCTGAATATCAAGTTCATCCACCTGTTTCCCATCCTCAAATTTTAATAGACACATTAAATCATCATTAATATGGCCGGAATGACAAAAGAAGAAGGTATTACTCAGGTCTATGGTGGAGGCGGACATGTTGTTATCTTAGGTGCAGGTGCGAGTATCGCCGCGACGCGACTAAATCCAGAAAAATCAGGAAAAAAATTGCCTTCAATGAATGACTTTATAACAGTTGTTGGATTGCAAGATATTGTTTCAAAAATTCCAGGTGCTTTTGTTAATAGTAATTTTGAGCTTCTTTATAGCCAACTTCACAGTTCCGACCCAAATTCGGAAATAGTCAAAGAAATTGAGAAAAGAATAAGCGATTACTTTTGCAATATGGAACTACCGGATGAACCAACAATCTATGATTATTTGATGTTGTCTTTGAGGGGTAAAGATTTAATAGCTACTTTCAATTGGGACCCTTTTTTATTTCAAGCCTATAATAGGAATCTTGAATTTACCAAGGATTTGCCAAGATTGTCATTTTTACATGGTAATGTTGCGATAGGTTATAATGCTGAAGCCAAACGGTCAGGGCCGGCTGGTTTTTGTCTTAAACCTAATAATAAGGATTATTTGAA
>DATHLW010000643.1:0-10931 GCA_035487675.1 Mucilaginibacter sp.
AAAGCATACGCAACGGCATTTGTCCGGCGGCAATTGTTGTTGCTGCAGAAGGAACAAAGAAAGTGGGATAACCCGTTCTTCTCCATTCGGTCCATGCCTCAAAACCCTGGAAACCACACATTGCATAATACTTTTGTGTAATGATAGCTTTAACCTTGTCGTTAACAGTGGCGGCAGCAGTTAATGCCTGCAATCCGTCTGGCGCTGTATTGATATAGGTTGTTGGATCTCCTGCGCCTGTAGCGGCAAAGCTTGCTTGTATCCCTTTTGTATATAAACCGGCTACATCACCTGTAGCCCATCCTCTTGCAACTGCTTCAGCCTGTAAAAAATAGCTTTCAGCGGCCGATAGTAATTTAACAGGCGCCGTAGCAGAGGTAGGGTCATCCGCTTTACCGCCAACTAATGGAGATGGCGTAGAAACTTTCTTATTGACATATGATAGATAGCTGCCCTGCGGAATGGATTCGACAGAGTCAACAGGACTAACTTTATCGATAAACAGCGTATAAAACTTACCCAAACGAGGATCATTATTTTGGGTAAAAGCGTTTACAGCAGTTGAACTCGCCACCACATTTTGAACTTTACCCAATGTAGGGCTGGCCGCTTCATTATAAAATGGGTTCTCGTTACCACCGGTAGATGTGTAGGTAATCGATGCATCTACCGTTAAGAATGTCGGATTGGTTTGGTATAGTGCAGCGATACCTGCCTTAGCGGTGTTTGGATCAATATTAGACAATCGTAAATACGCTCTAAGTTCAAGTGTATTGGCAAAAGCTACCCACTTGGTCATATCACCCTGAAATATCATATCCTGCGCTCCAGGCGAAACGGCATTTGCTTTAAGTAAGGGTAATGCTTTATTAATGTACATGAATAT
Source organism: Mucilaginibacter sp. (assembly GCA_035487675.1). Lineage (GTDB taxonomy): Bacteria > Bacteroidota > Bacteroidia > Sphingobacteriales > Sphingobacteriaceae > Mucilaginibacter. Next base: position 887 of record DATHLW010000643.1, read on the forward strand.
GCTATCATAAACTACCTGCTGAGCATCATATTTAGGGTTTTGATATACAGATGGCTGCAATGCCTGCGAAAGAGGCACATCGCCAAAAGCATCAGTTGCTAACTGAAAACTATAAGCTTTCATCAGGTAGGCAATACCTTTAACATTTTCTAGTCCTGCTTCATGACTTTTTGTGATCAAGTCGGCGTTTACTAAAGCGACGGGGTATAAGTTAAACCACGGGCTGTCAAAGTTGGTCGCTACCGGGGCATATTGGTCCATGGACTTATATTGTGACGCAACGGGGCTTTGGGTCCAGTATTGACCCCATATATTGCCAAATACCTGGAATGAATTTCCCACTACCTGGCTAACCGCTGCCTCTGTGGTGGGCAAAAGTAATGTGGGGTTTGCATTATCCGGGTTATTTGGATTTTGATTTACATCCAAAATCTTTTTACAGCCCGAAAACCCAAATGCAGCAACAAGCACTATAAACAAGGCCTGTTTTAAATTTTTATATTTTCTTTTCATGATAGGAATTGTTAGAATGAAACTTTTAAATTGATACCATAGTTTCGTACTGATGGGGTTCCCGCAAAATCCAAACCTTGCTCGTTTCCTGCGCCGCTTGAATTTACTTCCGGATCTACATACGCATTGGATTTTGGTGTCCATAAAAACAGGTTGTTACCGAATACCCCAATGGTTAACGCACCAAACGGCAGACTTTTTAATTGTGTTTTATTAAAAGTATAAGATATAGAGGCGCTGCGCAGCTTAATATAAGATGCGTCAACAACGTCCATACCAGGTGCATTACCTATTACGCTTGTAAAATAATTATACACGGAGTAGGGTACGGTTGTATTCGGAACACTTTTGCCGGCAGCATCCAGGTAAACCGAATTAGGGAACGGATTGCCAAATCGTGGTCCGCCGGTTTCAATCCCAGCCCCTACGAAATCCAGAAGAGACTTTGTGTCTGAAAACAATACCCCGCCATGTTTAATATCGAATAATACATTTACACTAAAGCCTTTGTATCTTATGTTTGTCCCCAATGATGCTTGATATTTAGGCTCATATGAACCTAAGTATTGGGCTGTAGTTGTAGGTATCGGTTGCCCGGTAGCTTGATTCACAATGGTTCTTCCCTGCGCATCTGTTTGGTTTGTTACCGCGTAAAATTCTCCATAAGGATATCCTTTAGCCGCAACTATTCCCATGCCGCTGAAGCCTCCTATTACTACCTGCGAAACTCCATTTGGCAAGGAAAGTACATTACTTTTATTTTTGGTAAATGTGCCAAATAACTCCCAGCTAAAATCGCTGGTTTTAATGGGAGTTCCACGCATAGTTAACTCTATGCCTTTATTTTGAACCTCCCCGGCGTTTATCGTATTAAAACCATATCCTGTTGAGTTAGGAATCGGAATGGACAGGATTTGATTTTTCGAATCGTTAACGTAGTAGCTGAAATCGACGGAAAGCCTGCTTGAAAAAAAAGCTAATTCTGTTCCAATTTCAAATGAGGTTGTTTGCTCCGGTTTAAGTGTAGCATTGCCAAGTACTGATCCAACCTGCAATGCTGAAACATTACCGAATGGAAATTTGGTATTGCCAAAAGAGCCATTGATAGTGGTTGACCCATAAGTGGTTAACAATTGGTACGGATTGGTATCACTACCTACTTGCGCAAAACTCGAACGCAGTTTACCATAACTTAAAAAATCAGCAATGCCGGAATTTTTCAGCAATTCACTGAATACAAATGAACCACTTACGCTTGGATAAAAATAAGAGTAGTTATTTAAAGGCAATGTTGAAGACCTGTCGTTTCTTAATGTACCCTCTAAAAAAAGGTAGTCTTTATACGAAAGATTTAAATCAGCGTAAAAACCTACCAGTCTTCTTATAGAAATATTATCTGTGATTACGTCTACCGGCCCGTTACTATTATCAAGATTATACCAGCCCGGAACTACTAAACCACCGCTGGTGTTAGTGCTTGTTAAATTGGAAGTGGTAGAGCGTTCCCTGAAATTATTCCCCAACAATAATGATGCGTTAAAACCATTACCAAACTTGTGGGTCACAGTAACCATCAGATCATGTACCACCTCGTTTACATTATACTGGTCTATTTGATAAGATCCATTATTAGTTTCCGGGATCCACAGTCCGGCTCCCGATTCGTCAGCAGGTTCAAAATGATATTTGGGTGAAATAAGTTTTCTGCGGTCTGAGTACGAATCAACACCTATGCGTTCTACTATACTTAACCAGTCAACAGGTTTATAAGACAGATTAACATCGCCGGTAACACGGTTAACATCATCGAGATTACTAAAATTTTTAAGAACCCAATAAGGATTTAAAACAAAAGCACCATAAAAACCATACTTATTAGTGATAGGATCATACCCATCATACTTATTGTTCAGGTCTCCCATTGTATTAATGGGAATATCCCTTGGCGTTTGCATTAAAGCATTCCATATACCGTTTGCATTCTGTCCATTGGAAGGCGTATTTGCCTGAATTTTATTGTAGTTAAAATTAACGCCTGCGGTAAAATTGTTTGCGAGATTAGTTTTACCGTTAAAACGTACTCCATATTTATTATAAGTGTCGCTGTTACCCGGATATATACTGTTGGAGTTTAGCGAGTTTAAGCTTAAAAAGAAGCTGCTTTTATCATCACCCGATGAAATACCAATGTTATTATCAGCGGCAAAGCCGGTCGTGAAAAAATCTTTTATATTGTTTGGCAAGGCCGAATACGGCTTCATTTGGTTAACGCCATCAATTTTCTGCCCCCACGGCTCTATTTTCCCGGTAAAAGGTGCTCCCCAGCTAAAGTTATCACTGGCATCATCTATGCCTGTAACGTATCCGGCGCTTGTGGCCGAACCTGACATATACCCCTGACCATACTCATTTTGAAAAGTAGGTAATTTGAGCACTGACGAGAATGTGCCCGTAGAGTTAAGTGTTATCTCCAATTTTTTTGCACGGTTTGCGCCTGATTTAGTAGTGATCATAAGGGCGCCATTAGATGCCCTTGAGCCATAAAGAGCCGCTGCGGCAGGCCCCTTTAGTACCGTAATAGATTCTATGTCATTCGGGTCAATATCGTTGCCCCTGTTTCCAAAATCAACCGCTGTTAAGCTGCTTGCACCGCTTATAATACTTGAATTATCAATAGGAATACCATCCACAACCAATAAAGCCTGGTTGTTACCTGTAATAGACGACCCACCGCGAAGAACTATCCTGGTTGAGCTGCCCGGAGTGTTTGAAGCTGACGTAATATTTACACCTGCCACTCTGCCTGTTAATGAAGTAAGAACACTTGGATTTTCTCCTTGTGTTAACTCATTGTTGCTCACAGTAGGCGCGGAATAACCCAAAGTCCTTTTTTCTCTCCTGATGCCTTGAGAGGTTACAACAACCTCACTAAGCCCCCTTACTTCATTGGAGAGCGCAACATTCAACGCGCCCGATGCAGGAATAGGTTGTTCTGTTGAAATGAATCCAAGAGAAGTGAAAACAAGTGTTGCATTTTGAGGGGCCGTTAAAGAGTACTGACCGTTTTTATCAGTTTGAGTTCCAATTTGGGTACCCTTTACCGTTACCGTTGCACCCGGAATTGGTAATCCATCTTCTTTCGCAGTTACTGTACCGGTAACCTTGCGATCTTGCGCATATGCTTGTGCTACACATAATAAAAGCAGAAGCAAACATTTTAGTATATTTTTTTTCATTTAGCCGATATTTGAAATCCTGTATTTAATTACTCGATTTTAGACAGTCGTAGATGCCGGTGCATTCCGGGTACCCAATGAAGGGGCTTAACTGTCCGATGGTAACCGCAGGGAACTAGCCATCTTCAAAGAATATTTCAGGCAGGCTGAATAATTCCACGTTGCGTGAAAAAAGGGATAAGTCACAAACTGAATAGTTCAATCGGTCGCGCTGCATATAAATTATCGTCAGTTAATTACACTCCATCACCTGAGATCGTGATTGAGGGTTATCGATATTGCCTAAACCAATCAGGAGGATACTTATGAAGTTTCATATTATCCATTAGTCAGGCTAATGCCTTGATTACAATTTTAGTTATTGGCAGTTGGAGGGAATATGCGGGAATCGCCACCCGATATGCGAAAACCGCCATTTTGATAATTTTAGCACATCAGGGTTAAAAGATGATGAACTTATGTATTGCAGATTGTTAAGAAGGATTGTTATAACTGCGCTCTTCTATTAATAAATATTGATTACCGGACGGATCGGAAAATTCAGCGCCTAAACCCATTGGCAAATAATGCGGTTCATTACTGAAGACAACACCGGCCATTTTTAAGTTGTGGTAGTCGCTTAAGCAATCATAGCTATTGATGATGATCTGACCCCGGGCCTGTTCTCTATCATGATCGGTCAGTACAACAATAAAAAGATCGGGGCTGTTGGTTTTTATCAATATACCTTCCTGCCCGGGCAGCAAACTCTTCTTGCCGCAAACTTCAAATCCCAAATATTCGGTAAAAAAAAACACCTGTTTTTCAATATCATTGGTAAATACGGGTATGTATTTGATTTTCATTTTATAGTGAAGTGCTGAGATTATTGGTTTGCTATGAGCAGCAATCAAGGAGAAGATCAGTCAGACAAAAAACTTGTCCGCAACAATTTTAAATAATGAGAATAGAGCCCGATATGCGAAAATCACCATAATTGTGTGACTTTCGCATACCTGGAAGTTAACAGCCTGATAACCTTTTAAAAGCTTTGCCTGTATTTAAGCGGAGTTGTTTGAAAGCGGTCTTTAAAAAGCCGTATAAATGAGCTGGGGCAATCAAAACCAACCATATTAACTATTTCATTTACAGGATAGTCAGTATTTTTGAGTAGATCCTTGGCCCTTTGCAGCCTTATTTGTACCAGAAACTGGTGCGGTGTTTGATGAAATGCCTGCCTGAAGGTCCGCAGCAGATGGGTAACCGATAAGCAGGCGTATTCGGCAAGTTCATCCAGGCTTATATTAGTGTTGTAATTGCTGTACAAATACTCTTTGGCAAGATTTAGTCTGCGCAGTATCTCAATTTTTGTGCTTTTGCTCAAAAAATTAAGACGCTGTGCCTTTTGAAATATCTCTTCATTAAATATCTGGAAATAGTTGATCAGGCAATGATGCAGGTATTCGTTTATCAGCAATTCATCCTGCAAGCCACGATCAACATGATGTTTCAGGTGGTTTACGTTGAAAAAGAGATCGCCTTTGAAAGGGTAGATGGTTTCATCAAATTCATGCTCATACCTGTTGATGAACGGGTATGTATTTAAGTTCAGCAGGGTATCATCTTTAAGCTGCCAGCCATTTTTAAAATCCTGCAGAAATTTATCATCAAAGCTTATCCCGAAAGATTGTACCGGAATGGCGCTCTCTACTGTACTGGTATAGTGCGTACCCTTATTCAATATTAAAAATGAATCGGTATGAATGGAAAGCTGCCTCTTGCCAATGTTATATCGTTCGTTACCACTAAACACAAACCGGATACTGAAGTCAGAAGTGGTTTGCTGATTAAAGTTATTGCGGGTACCACTATAGATAACATTATTGTTCCTCAATGTTCTTAAGTATTCCATTTCAGGTCAGATCGTTATAATTTCGCTCCTCAATTAGTAAACAACGGTTACCGGATGGATCTGCAAATTCTGCCCTTAATCCTGTCGGGGTGTATTGCGGTTCATTATAAAACTGTATTCCGGCCAATTTCAAGTGATGATAATCGTTCAGGCAATCATCTGTACTGACTACGATGCTGCATCTTCTATTGCCGTAGCCATAATCTTTTGCAATCAGCATGAAAATATCAGGACTTGTGGTTTGCATGATGACGCATTCCCGGGAGGTGAGTAAGTTTTTCTTATCACATACTTCGAAACCGAGGTTGTCTATGAAAAATTTTACCTGGCTTTCTACGTTGTCGGTAAATATGGGTATGTATTTGATTTTCATAATAAATTCACTGTAATAATTGGTTATTGGTATCGGAAAACGCGGTATCAGCAGGTACGCAAATGTTAACCGGTATTGGTGAGATCAGTTAATACCAAGAGAATAACCAAAGATAACAAGGCAAAAGGGGGTGGTGTATACCCCCAACTGGGTGAATTTTCTATGAAATAGTGGTATTTTTCGGGAATCCCTTAATAAAATGAGGTTTTTGTGAAGAAAGTCACCCCGTTTTAGGGGGTGACTTAATTTGTGAGAGTTTAATTGACCAGTTAATTGTTTGCAATAACTTTCGGAGCATCCATTTCAGGCTCTTTGTCGTTAAATATTTTATATACCTGGGCTATTTGCCATTCCTTATCATTTTTTTCAAGTACCAGGAAGTTTTGCTGTACGCAATTGTCATAGCGAAAATCAACGCGTACCATAACCAGTGCGCTGCTTTTGGCAACTACTTCGTAAGTGTATTCGCAATTTTGTTTAATGCCGCCTACTTGTTTCATAGCCTTAACAATATCTGACTTGTCTTGAACAATGACTTTTTCTGCCCGTGGGATATTGAACGTGGCATCATCGTTCATTATTCTTCTCAATGTTTTATAATCCCCGTTCATATGACTGTTAATATACTCCTTTACAACTTTATCGTAGTCGCTGGTGGCTGGCCCGGAATATGCTGAAATGCTGAAGGCCGTCAATATCCCTATCAAACATGCCTTTAAAATTGTGATCTTCATTTTCTTAATTGTTTATTCAAATTTCAGCAGTGTACACAAGAGATAATGTGCTTATTAAACCATTAAATGTGCAGGAATGACCATTTTAGACGGTTGATACATACAATACCCGTAAAATCCATATTTGCCTGCATTAAGCTTATTGATAACTTTGTTGACATGCCAGCCCTGCAAAATATAAAAGTAGCTGTTGATGCCGTAGTTTTTGGATACACTTCAAAAGAGGGGTTATCCGTGTTACTCATTAAACGAAACATTAAACCTTTCAAAGACAGCTGGGCGCTACCTGGCGGATTGGTTGGAGATCATGAATCGCTGGAAGACGCCATACAGCGCGAACTAAAAGAAGAAACAGGCATTAACATTAATTACCTCGAACAACTGTACAGTTTTGGCAAACCAGAGCGCGACCCCCGCAATCGGGTAATATCTGTTACCTACTATGGCCTGGTTAAACCAGATGCTTTTGAGCTGCGGGCAGATACTGATGCGGCTGATGTGGCCTGGTTCAATATAAAAAAGTTACCGCAATTAGCGTTTGACCACAATGAGATAATCGGCGTCGCACATGAACGGCTGAAATGCAAAATACTTTACCAGCCGGTAGGTTTTGAATTGCTGGAAGAGAAATTTCCATTTTCTGAATTGGAAAAGCTATACATGGCTGTTCTTGATCGCCGGATAGACCGCCGCAATTTTAAAAAGAAGATCACCAAATTCGGTTTCCTGGAAGAAACAGAAGAGAAACAATCGTTGAATGGAGCAGGTCGCCCGGGCAACCTTTTTCGCTTTAATGAAGAGAAATATTTCCACCTGACAAAAAAAGGGATCAGCTTTGAAATATAATTATTAAAGATTTTTTAAAAAAAAAGCATAAAATAATTTGCGTATTAAAAACGCATATTTATATTTGCGTATAATTAACGCAAATTAGAATGAAGACCGCAGTTATTATCGCCCGTTTCCAAACGCCATTCCTGCATGAGGGCCACAAGCAATTGATCAGCCAGGTAACGGAAAATCACGCTAAACTGATCATATTATTAGGTGTAAGCCCGATCATGGGCAGCCGGAAAAATCCTTATGATTATTATACACGTGAGAAGATGATCAAAAAAGATTATCCTGATGTGATCGTATTGCCGGTAAGCGACCATCCTAGCGATAAAACCTGGTCTGACAATATCGACCATTTATTAAGAAGTGTTTTCCCAGCTGAAAATTTTTGCCTGTATGGCAGCCGGGATAGTTTTATTCCATACTATTCAGGAAAATTTGAAACCGTTGAATTACCTGAGCACGGCGATTATAACGCTACAGAATTGCGCAAACAATATGCCGATAAGGTGTTTGACTCAAATGATTTCAGGGCCGGTATTTTATACGCCTACTACAATCAATATACTAAAGTATATCCAACAGTAGATATCGCATTATTTAGAAACAACAAGACAGAAATATTGCTGGGCAAAAAATCCACCAATAATAAATGGCGCTTTATCGGTGGCTTTGCCGATCCGGGGGACGAGAACTATGAATATGCTGCCAAACGCGAATTAACGGAAGAATGTGGCGAAATAGAAACCAGTGAAATGACTTACGAAACATCGCGCAAAATAAACGACTGGCGTTACCGCAATGAAGCCGATAAGATCATTACCCTATTATTCAGCTGCGATTATATCAGCGGCACCCCCGCCGCACAGGATGATATTATCGATCTGGATTGGTTCAAGGTAGCTGATCTGCCCCAGTTAATGAACGATAGTATGCTTAGCGACGAGCATCATCAACTATTTAATTTTATTATTACTAAATACCTAAACGATTGATATCATGAAACGCGAAAACTTAATTCTTTTGGCCGATGCCTATAAATATGCGCATCATAAACTCTATTACCCCGGCACAACGCAGATTTACAGCTACCTGGAAAGCCGCGGAGGAATGTTCAATGAGACCATCTTTTTTGGCTTGCAATATTTTTTAAAGGAATATTTACAAGGGCCTGCTTTTACACAGCAAGATATTGATGAAGCCGATGGTTTTTTGAAGCAGGTGTTTGGCCGTGATGATGTATTTGATAAATCTAAATTCCAATACATTTTAGACAAATACAATGGCCACCTGCCCGTAAAAATAAAAGCCGTTGCCGAAGGGACTGCTGTCCCTACCGGCAATGTATTAATGACCATTGAAAATACGGACCCGGAATGTTACTGGCTCACCAACTTCTTAGAAACATTGCTGATGCAGGTATGGTACCCATGTACAGTCGCTACTCTCAGCAACCAAATCAGGAAAGTAGTTAATCAATACTATTCAGACACAGCAACCGAAGGTGCCGAAGCAGGGATTGATTTTGTGCTGAATGACTTTGGGTTCCGAGGCGTGAGCAGTGTTGAGAGTGCTAAGATCGGTGGTGCGGCGCATTTGCTTAGTTTTAGCGGAAGCGATAACCTTGCAGGCAGCGGGATGGCTATTAATTACTATGGTGCTGAAAAGGTTTACGGTTTTAGTGTACCGGCTACTGAGCACAGCATTTGTACTTTATTGGGCCGTGAAGGCGAGCTAGAGATCTTTAAACATGTTTTGCGGACTTTTCCGACCGGCACAATTGCCTGTGTATCTGATAGCTTTAACATTTTTAAAGCCTGTGAAGAATACTGGGGAACGGAGCTACGCGACGAGATATTGAACCGCAAAGGCACCCTGGTGATCCGCCCTGATAGCGGTGATCCTATCATGACGTTGCTTAAAATATTTGAGATATTGTTCAGCAAGTTTGGCTTTACGGTGAATGAAAAAGGGTGCAAGGTATTGCCTCCACAAATAAGAGTAATACAAGGCGATGGGGTAAACTATACCGAGATCAAGAATATGTACAAAGCCTTAAAAGATAATGGCATCAGCGCTGAAAACCTGGTGCTGGGAATGGGTGGCGCCTTACTGCAAAAGGTTGATCGCGACACGCAAAAATTCGCTTTGAAATGCAGCAGCGCGGTTATAAACGGGGAAGAAGTCGCCGTTGAAAAAAGTCCCACTGAAATGGATGCACAAGGCAACATTACTCCGAGTTTTAAAAAGAGCAAAGGCGGGCGTTTAAAACTGATAAAAATAAACGGCACCTTTAAAACTGTCAATCAACAAGATGAAATGGAGTTTGCCGACGAGTTGAAAATTGTATTTGAAAACGGTGCCGTTATCAATCCCCTCACTTTTGAACAGGTAAAAGCTAACGTAAACTAAGTAAAATGAAGAAACTACTATTTGCTATAAAAGACTATGAATACCTGGC
>DATHLW010000644.1:0-4245 GCA_035487675.1 Mucilaginibacter sp.
ATCAAGAGCCTGATCTGAAAAAGCTATTGCATTTTAAGCACCGCACTTTTAATGATGTAGATACGCTTTACTTTATTTCGTTTTTCAGACATCATTATTCACACTATGATTCACTGGAGGATGCATTTATCTCCCCTGGTCCCGCAAAAGGGGTAGAAGAATCGCTCAACCATTTTAGAAACTACTTCTTTTCGTTACCAGACTATCCGCACCGTACTAAGAAACATGTATCGTCACCCTCACAAAAGTCGACCTGCAAACGGTTGAATATGTTCCTGCGCTGGATGGTACGAAAGGACAATTGTGGAGTAGATTTCGGTATCTGGAACAAAATCAAACCTTCAGAACTGATAATGCCCTGCGATCTGCACGTAGACCGCGTGGGCCGTAAATTAAAGCTGATCGATCGCAAGCAAACAGACTGGCAAACAGCCATAGAATTAACCGGGCGCCTGCGTGAATTTGACCCGCTCGACCCGGTTAAATATGATTTTGCCTTATTCGGCCTTGGGATAGAAGAGAAGTTTTAGGCCACAGATATCACAGAAGAAAAGGGGGTGAAATTATCATTCGTATGCGATGGATTTCCGGCGTTTTTCCAGGGCTTTACGGTACCCGTAATCGATATAAGTTAATTCACTATTACTGATCTTACGTCCCTTTAGTTCTTCGTACAAAGAAATGATATCGGCTTTATTTTTAAAACCGCTAGTCATTAAATTATATGTCCACTTAATAAGAGCTGCATCTTCCTTAGAGGCATAAAAATCGTCCTCGATCTTTTCACCCTCAAATTCGTGACCTTTTATCGGTGTCCAATAATCAAGCTTGCCGTTATTTTTTGACGCTTTTATAATGTCATTCCTAACTTGACCCGTTAGCTTAACCGAGGTGTCATTTAATTTGCTATTTTGTGCAAAAACGTTGATGGATAATGCCAGGAAGGCATTTAAAATGAGAAGTCGCATATATAATAAGGTTTAAATAAAAACCAATTATAAGAAAACTTTTAATTAAATGTTTAGTTCATGGCTAAAACCTTTATTTTTTTATGGAAAATTATAATAGTCACGATTTCAGTAACCTGGGAGAATTCATAAACGGAAAATCTGAACACACCCTAATGCTTTTTCACCATTTTGTAAATGCGTTTCAAAAAATCGGGCCGGTTACCTTGCACCCTGCTAAAACCATGATCGGTATAGCCAATTCACATAAAAGAATAGCTTATATTACTCAATTAGGGAAAAACTTTATTCATGTGGTATTCCCATTTAGAGAACGTTATGAAGACAACTTTTGTTTTCAAAAAATTGCCCAGGTGCCTGGAGATATGCAGTTTAACCACCATTTCAGGATGCTCCAAAAAGAGGATGTGAATGAGGAAGTAATTGAGTTTATGCGATTGGCTTATAACGAAGAGTCATAATTATTGGTGTTATCATAAATAAAATCGGTGTAATTCTCTATTGTTCCTCTCTAAAATACACCTTATAATAATTCATCGATTTACCTTCGTCAAAGCCTTTTTCTATCAACTCTTTATCACCGTGAATGTAGATATGGAAATTTTTGTCCAGCTTTAATACGCTTTTATAAACCCGTTGCTGTTTTTTTACGGCATTACCGGATATTTCGAAAGTATCTGCTATCGGACTGTCAAATTCCTGCTCGTACTGGCTTTTAAAATTCCTAAAGGACTCAATTGCTTGCGGGTTACCAATCACTTCGCCAGCAAACTCGTCCATATCAAAGGTTTCTTTTTCCTTAAAATATTTCATTGATCGGTTGAGCAAATCTATCTTATCGGCTTTGCTCAATTCAAATTCATCATCCAGTTTCTGGGTGACAAAGTTTTTGTAGATGCCTAAAGTATTATTTGTCTGGTTAAAGCTGTCGTTCCTGATCTTCAATTGTAAGAATTCATCCTTCCAGTAAGCGGCAGCATCCTGTCCGCGATTGGTATGGTCGATCACCACTACTTTATAGCCGTTCTCTTTTTCTATATTAAAAATAAGCGCTCCTTTGTCCAGTTTATTGATATTGATGGCATTCTCTTCGTAATCTATTCCGAAGCCACCCTGTTCCGGGTAAACTTTCAGGTAAGTTTCTTTATTCTCCGATTTAAAGATACCGATAGCGTCCAGCAAGTTGCCTTCAATCTGTACATTTTTAAAGTAAGCCACATACAATTCGCCGGGTTTGATATTAGGATGATTGGATACTTTGTACAAATGTTTGGCTATTTGTTCTGACATTTCGTGGAACTTGCCGCTATCCTCAAAAATCTGTGTGGCATAGTGATGAACTTCATTCAGGTCCAAATCGCCGCCACTATGCATCAGGTAGTAAACCTCGTTTGACTTTTCAAAAGGTCTCAGGAAATATTGCATCAACAACTGGGGAATCACTTCATCTTTAAATGTAAGTGGTTGTTCCGATAATGAATACAATTCGTTTTGTGACTGGTTCCCGATGTGATGTACAGAAACCGTATCCAGCGAGGCTTCAAAATAACTTACCATAATTGCTGCGAAAGTAAATAAATATTGTTCAGAGCGGTGCTTTTTCTGTGAGCTTTCCAATGCGTGGATCTCCGTGCGATATTAATTCACAAACTTTAATTGCCGCCTCTTCCAGATCATCGGCGTCAGCAGGTAGCAGTAGCCAATTGCCGTGACGTTCGTCTCCTTCAATAAAAAAAGGTCCAAGTTCGGGGATGTTATTTTTCAGGCTATCGTGATGTTCTCTACTGGTAGCTACCCAAATACCATTCATCTTCGGAAAATTATCGCGTTTGCGGAGTATCAGCATAATTTTTTTGCCCCAATAGATATAATGCATGCCAAACATTTTCTTTACGGTTATACCCCCGGGCAGGTAATCAAACACAAATTCGTATGGAATGGGATTGGCCATGTGCCCCAAAATTACTGTTTAATATTTTACACTGGCTGAATAAAAATCAGGCTTTAAATAGCGACTTTTGTGCTTTGGTTCATAGATCATGGATGATAGTTCATGGTACCGATGCTAAACTATGATCAATGAACTATGATCTATATGCAATGCAAAATTCACAATTCACCACTCACAATTCACAAATAGAGGAAACTATAGTTGCCCTTGCAACGCCAAACGGTATCGGTGCCATAGGCATAATACGACTATCGGGACCGGACGCCATTATGATTGCAAATAGTGTTTTTAAGGGTAAGGATTTAATCAAACAGGAATCGCATACCATTCACTTTGGGCAGATCGTAGATGGCGATTTGCTGTTAGATGAGGTATTGGTTTCATTGTTCATTGCCCCTCGCTCATACACCCGCGAAAATGTAGTGGAGATATCCTGTCATGGGTCAAATTATATTATCGAGTCCATTATTAAACTACTGATCAAAAAAGGTGCACGTTCTGCCAAACCTGGTGAGTTTACTTTACGGGCTTTTTTGAATGGTCAACTCGATCTTTCGCAAGCAGAGGCGGTAGCCGACCTGATCGCTGCCAATTCAAAAGCCTCACAACAAGTTGCTATGCAACAGTTGCGTGGTGGTTTCAGTAATCAATTGCAAACCCTGCGAGAACAATTAGTCAATTTTGCCTCTTTAGTTGAACTGGAGCTGGATTTTTCGGAAGAAGATGTAGAGTTTGCTAATCGTGGCCAGCTAAAACAACTGATACATGATATTACCCGGGTTGTAGGGCAATTGATTCAGTCATTTGAACTTGGGAATGTGATTAAAAATGGAGTGAATACGGTCATAGCAGGCCGGCCAAATGCCGGAAAGTCTACTTTGTTGAATGCCTTATTGAATGAGGAGCGTGCCATTGTAAGCCACATCCCAGGCACCACACGTGATACGATAGAGGAGGTGTTGAATATCAATGGTATCAACTTCAGACTGATCGATACCGCGGGTTTACGCGAGGCGACTGATACCATTGAGCAAATAGGAGTGCAGCGTACGCTGGAAAAGATCAGTCAATCGGCATTGCTGATCTATGTTTTTGATGCTGCTGAAATTACCATTGAAGAATTGAATAGCGATCTGGGAAACCTGCAAAAGCCCGGTGTTACTATGCTGGTTGTCGCCAACAAAGCTGATCTGCTAAATTCGGAATTCGAAATGCCAAATGCGAAAGGATTGGAAATTGAAAATTCCGCAATTCAACTTTCGCAATCCGCATTTATTTCTATCTCCGCAAAGCAAAAGCGTCATATTGATGAATTGAAACACAAGA
>DATHLW010000645.1:0-2901 GCA_035487675.1 Mucilaginibacter sp.
TTATAAACGAGCTTTTTGACCAGCTTTTTTATATGGTCCATTTCCTCGTCCATGAATTTCGATTTCACTTCCGCCGAATTTTCGCTTTCAACCAGCTTTACGTAGGCATCCGTACCATAAAACAGGTATTTTGAGGCCGGCGCGGACAGCGCCCATAAGTATTCTCTTTCATCGGCGGCGAAGGGAGAAAGTATGGTGTAAATAAGATAGAGCAATTTGACATGCTGAAGTATTTCTTCGGCTTTAATATGGCCGCTGGCTGCCGGGTCCTGGTAAAACGCTTCAAGCACAAGCTTGTATAATTTTGCCTTGGATGTTTTTTCTGTTTTTAAACGATTTTCGAGATAGCTGATAAAAGGCTTAAACGATATTTTAGTATCGATTACCTCGTCCATCTTGTACGTCTCTGGCACGTATCCTAATCCAACTTTCATGATACACCTCCATTTTCAAAACCTGAATTGCAACGAAAACTCCGGGTACCAGCCTTCTGTTGAATGTCCTGCCATTACCTGTATCAGGGTAAGGCCGGCCGGCATAAAATAAACCCCTCCACCTTCGCCGGTATGCCATTTATCTGAACTTTCACCATCAACCCAAACCCTGCCCGTATCAAAGAAACCCGTTAACCCCAACTCCCCGGGTAGCACATAGCTGGCAATACTGAATAGTTTGATCCGTGCTTCAAAATTATTATATGCCATATCCTGTCCCGCAAACCGGTATTGCCGGTAGCCCAAAAGGTTACCCTGTCCTCCTAAAAACAAAGACTGGTAAAATGCTGCATTTCCCAAATTTGCGCCACCGCCAACCCTGTCGGCCAGCGTAATTACCGTGTCGGCAAAATGCACATAGAATGACGCCTCTCCTGTTATCTGTGTATATCTTTTGGAATAGTCATTTAAACCGGCAAAGCTTTGCACTTTCAGATTAACGTAGCTTCCCTCAGTAGGCAGCAGTTTATTATTTCTTCTGTCATTGATCAATACTGCTGTTACCCCTGCATGCAGCTTATCCTTTGCCACGGTTAAACTATCATAAGAGTGAATAAGCGATGTGTTATTAATAAACCTTCCTGCATTATCCTGTGGGTTAAAGTGATAGTATTGAAAAGATGGGCCTATACTAAAGCTCAGTCCTTTGGCGTTCCGCCAGCGCAATGCCGGGTCAAGCAGGTAAGTATTAAACCGGGTTCGGTAATATTTGACATAATCTCCTGTTTTATCAAATGCGGTCTCATTGCCAAGCCCGAAAAAGTTGATCGTATTATTAGGGGCCTTCACATTTGCCTGTAACAGAATATCGGCATTGCCAAGCGCGTGTATCCATTCGCCCTTGTATTTAATGTCAAAAGCTTTTGTCGCAAAGGAATGGCTTATCAATACCTCCTGAATCTCACTATAAGGATTTGCCCGGAAGCCGTCTCTGCCCATATATCTAAACCCAAGCCCAAATAAAAATCCGTCATCTTTATTGATCTGTGCATTGGCTAAAGGCATCCATACATTGAACAGGTTAACAGGTAAAAAAGAAGTGTTCGCGCTGTCCTTTGATAGGTGAAGCCTTGCCCTGGATGAATCACCGCTCAATGATAGATTTTGCCTGCTTTGGTCGTATATCTGAACTTTGTTTACCGACTTTATAATATTATAGTCTTTATGATCCAGGCTATCAATGAATCTCAATTTTATTGGCGAGGAATTATTATTCAATAGGACCTGATCGTTTCCTCCACCCATATAAAATCGGATCTCTTTGGTGATTTTCGGATCAAATGTGCCATTGAAAATTGGCTCTTTTACATTCCCCTTCTTACTGATCTTATTGATAGCAACCGTTAATCCGTTATCTGAGGTATCTTTTATAATTATCTGTTCCCCCTTATTACTGACGTGTAAATCGATTATGCTATTAACGTAACGGTAATAGTACGACATGGCCGCCGGTAAACTGTTCCGGCGTTGTTTCAATGCACTGAGTAAGGTATCATGTCTTAACCTATAAGCCGATTGCGGCAGTCTTTTCAGTCCGGCCTCTAATACCTCATCGGTTTCGGCAGCTACAAAATCATTTACGACCTTCATCCATTCAGCATAGCCCAAATGGATTGATGGGTACCTGTCCATAAAAGTTGATATAAAAAGCGAAAGCCGGATATCCCTTATCTGGCCACCAAACCCCTGCAGATAAGGGACTATCCAGGAACGGGATACGATCCACGGAATTAATCCCTGGTTGATATACATTACCTGGTCCCTATCCCGTGGAACGGCAGTATATATTCGATTTTTATCATTCGTTTCAACAGAAAACCTCCAGTTATCATCATGGCGGTCCCAGTCACCTATCAGGACATCGAGGCACCTTGCTTTTAGAAACGCTTTCCCATCAACGGAATAATCGTTATCATTATACAGATCTACCATTGTTTTGAGGGTACTTTCCGAGCCGCCCGTCGGCTCCCTTTCTTCCAGCAAACAAACTTTGCCTGCAAATATCTTATTGAATTCACCCAGGTTTTTATCCGGCGATACTACGCCGATAATTGGAACGGTATGGGGTATACCGGCCGCTTCTGCCAAAGGCGAAACGATTAATGCGGAGTAGGGGTGTTGTGCAGTCATGGCATCGATCAGCCAGTCCCTGGCAAAGGTTTGCTTCAGTTCGGCAGGCAATAATTTTACGGGATCTTTTTCAACACTCCGCAACACCCATTCTGTTCCGTTCGGGTCGATCATTCGCAGTGAGGTCGTCTGAAAACCGCCCCCTAAGCGCTCGACCTTTAACCCGCCATGCAATTCAGATACTCTGAATACAGGCAATTTGGTGTCAGCGGCCCATTCCTTCCGGTAATTTTCCCCAAACAGGAAGCGATGGAATTTGTTCACCTTATCCAAAGCG
>DATHLW010000646.1:0-5124 GCA_035487675.1 Mucilaginibacter sp.
GGGCGTAAGTAACAAAAGTCTGGGCAACCGCGTACAAGCAATGCGTTTCGATTTAAAAGCCATGAGAAACAATAATATTTATTTGCCTATGATGACCATATTATTCAAGCCACTACGTAAAATAGTACAATTTTTTTAGGACAAACGGAAAATTTATTAACTTGGACACCAGTTTTAAATGTAACTGATCGACCTATAACTGCTAATCTCAATGACGGAATATTTACATTCATATCACTTAGTGTATTATATTACTATAGTTGTTTTTTCAGTACTGGTCACATTAATCGCTATACCTTCTATTCTTCATGTAGCACGTGCCCGGCACCTTTATGATGATCTGGGGCATTTCAGAAAACAGCATGATCATGGCATACCCAGGCTAGGCGGTGTGGCGGTTTTTGTTAGCTTTACAATTACTTCTTTATTATTCAGCATGACCGATAAGTCCTTGCCGATAAATTACCTGCTTACAACATGTATCATTCTATTTGCAATGGGTTTAAAGGATGACCTTTCAGGTGTCAACTCACGGACAAAGTTTTTTATACAATTTGTTGTCGCATTAATTTTAGTGGTTATGGGCGATATACGCCTGACCAGTATGTATGGCGTATTCGGCATTCATGATCTTCCTTACTGGCCAAGTGTAGCATTAAGCGTACTCACAGTTATACTCATAATAAATGCTTTTAACCTGATAGATGGTATAGATAGCCTGGCCGGCTCAACAGGTATTGTAGCCAATGGCAGTTTTGCAGGGTTATTTATTTATATGCATCAATATGAACTGGCTGCTGTTTCTTTAGCTATGGCAGGTGCTTTATTCGGATTTTTAAAGTTCAACATCACACCAGCTAAAATATTCATGGGCGATACAGGTTCGTTGCTTATTGGATTGATATCGGTTGTAATGGCGATTAAATTTATTGAACTGAATAAATTCACCACAATGAAATCGCCTGATATTTATTCTGCACCGGCTTTATCCGTAGCTATTTTAATAGGTCCTATATTTGACACCCTACGAGTATTCGTACTGCGCCTGTACAGCGGCGTATCTCCGTTTAAAGCTGATCGCAAACATATTCATCATCGAATGCTGAGACTTGGGTTTACCCATTTACAAACCACACTTATATTGGTCGCCTTGAACTTACTTTGTGTAATGATGGTATTGGTATTCAGGTCTTACGGTAACTCTATTCTGCTTGGCTTAATCTTTGCAGTTTGTTTGCTGTTTAACTGGGCAGTATCTTTCTTTATCAGATCAAAAGAGCGCGAAAATTTGGCCCTTCGCAATTTGTTTGTTTAAGTTTTTAATCTTTTTTTCTTGGTTTTCAGTATTTAATTTCCACAAAGTTTATTGAATTATGTGGTAAACTTTTCGTGCCCCTTGCAGCGAACGGCAATGGCTATGCCCGTATATTTACCCCATCCGTAACGTTCTTTTTGCCATTTAAGTGATTAAGGCTTTTGAGCTGTTTCACAGATTGGTATTGCTTTTTTACGAGACTCACACAGAGGGATCTAAGCTTATACAAGTGAGGGTTAACCGGGAAATAATGACTGCCTACAAAGAATATTTTTATAAAGTTTTACATAGCATTAGTCTTATAAGTAATGATACGCCGCGTTTGCGCGGTCAGCCGAAAGCCTCGGTTGAAAGAAGAATTAAAAGACAAGCTAAAGCCATATTAGAATCCACTGAAATGCGCTCTTTCGATGATGATCTGCCAACTGTTTTACCTGCTGAAAAAAGTATTTTGAATATTAAAGAATCCCCGGGGCAATTTGAAAGCATCAGTGGGGGTAAGCCTCTTTACTCTCCATTTTGGTTTTGGAACAACAATATTGCCGATGAGCTTGCTTTGGAGTTTATCAGGGAAGGCGATACCGAAAAGGCAATGGCTATTTGGGAAAAGACTGTTTTTTCAAAAGATAAGAGAAAATTGGCCCAGGTTGTGTTCATAGACGACCTGATTACGCAATCATCCAACTGGCTGGAGGAAAAAGACGAATACCACTCTTTAATAAGAAATGGCGGTGAGTATACCATCTCCAGGGAGAAAAAAACGGGATCATCTGTGCCTTGTGTATTTGCCGATTTAAACTACGAAGATAACTGGACAATTGAAGTGGATACGCAATGGCTTGAAGGTGTAGATAAGTATAGCTATGGCATTGTTTTTGGCAGAGAACAAAACAATTATTACTGCTTTGTTATTACTGGGAATGGGCACTTTAGCCTTGTGAAACAGACCAAAGGTGACTACAACGAAATCATTCCATGGAAGCCGGCCTTTGCGATCAATAAATGTTCAACCAATCATTTGCTTTTAAAAAAAATTGATGATCAGGTAAGCCTGTACATTAACAATAATTATGTTGGCTCAGTTCAGAGCGAGCCTTTCTTCGGAAAAGGTTTTGGTTTTAAAGTATGGGGAAATCAAAAGGTCTCTTTCAAAAATTTTAGGTTCTGCAATTTTGTTGAAGAGGGAGCAAAGTTTAAGGTTACAAAGGAGAATTATAGCTGTATAAAGAATCTCTCTATGCTTTATTTAGGCTTGGCGACAAAAAATGACGGATTTCTCGTTGACTGTTTCAAAAAGGGGGTTGAGTTGGCAAGGCTTTTTTATACCTCTAAGCAAAAAGAAGGCTACGCAAAATTAATTGAAGGTGAAAGATATTTTTATCACCCCGAGAAGACGATCCATTTTTACCTTACTGAAGTGGTGGATTCGGTAAAAAAATATATTGATAAACCTGATGGTATTTCTACGAGTGATCTTATTGACTTATTTTCAGGCTTCCCGGTTGAGACCAGGCAACTTTTCAGTAATATCTTTTTTTCAAACCGGATACAGAAAATCGACAGGGAAATTGACATTTCCAGAACGACAAAAAAGAGTTCAGCTACTGGTGCTGCTGATGCCGGCAAAAAACTTGTTAAAAATACCCGCGAAGACATCCTATACCTGCGGAGTTTCCTGGGTGAGGATGACCCGGGATATGCTGCTATTGCCGACAAGCTGGCACGCGCGATCATGCAATGCGGTATTGATTATTATAGCCGGCTGTTTGACGTTGATTATAAACTGGCCAATAGCAGTATTGAATCCTACCTGCCCGAACATAAATATGCACTTAACATAGCTGTTTCGGGTAAAACAAAAGACAGGCTGAAAGAAATTCTGAACTTATACCAAAAGAAGATCAAAGAGGCTAAGGATAAAATCGCCTCCGGGAAAGAGAAAAAAGGAATGGTATACAATTAAAACTCCTTTATCTTATTGAAATATGACAATTGGCAGTCAACTCAGCAGTTGATATTTATGTATTTTTGCAATAAATATCGAATGTTATGAGGATAGCTGTTAACGGATTTGGACGCATAGGCAGAATATTTTTAAGGAGTATAATTTCTAATCCTAATATTGAGGTCGTTGCCATTAATGACCTGACGGATACAGAAACGCTTGCGCATTTGTTTAAATACGATTCTGTTCACCGTACTTTCAAAGGGGCTATTAAATGTGATTCCGGCAATTTATACGTTGACGGAAAGCAAATTAAGGTTTTATCTGAAAAGGCCCCATTAAATTTGCCCTGGAAGGAACTCAATATCGACCTGGTGATTGAATCAACAGGTAAATTCACCTCTAAACACAGTGCCGGCCAGCATTTAATAGCAGGGGCAAAGCAAGTGATTATTTCAGCACCGTCTACTGACAAAAGCGTGCCTACGGTTGTGATCGGAGTAAATGATCAAGTGATCGACCTAAACTCACCAATAATTTCCAACGCATCCTGCACTACCAATAATGTTGCTGCAATGGTCAAGATATTAGATGACAATTGGGGCATAGTGGATGGCTACATCACTACGGTTCATTCTATGACCG
Source organism: Mucilaginibacter sp. (assembly GCA_035487675.1). Lineage (GTDB taxonomy): Bacteria > Bacteroidota > Bacteroidia > Sphingobacteriales > Sphingobacteriaceae > Mucilaginibacter. The sequence goes on from DATHLW010000646.1 coordinate 3,906, forward strand.
GAGACCAAAACCTTCATGATGCGCCTCATAAAGATCTGCGCCGGGCAAGGGCAGCGTCAGCATCCATCATACCTACTACAACAGGCGCTGCTAAAGCGATTACCAATATTTTCCCTCATTTGGATGGAAAGCTTGGGGGCGCAGGTATTCGCGTGCCTGTTTTAAATGGTTCGTTAACCGATTTTACCTGCAGCCTGAAAAAACAAACTACTGTGGAAGAGATCAATCGCGCTTTCAGGCTGGCTGCTTTAGGGCCAATGAAGAATGTATTGGAATATACTGAAGACCCGATCGTTTCAACTGATATACTGGATAATCCGCATAGTTGCATCTTTGACGCTAAGCTTACATCGATAGTCGGTGGTCTGGTGAAGATCGTAGGCTGGTATGATAATGAAATGGGTTACTCCAGTCGATTGGCCGACCTGGTAGCAAAAATAAGCGTAGCAAAGCATGATCAGGTTTATTCAGGCTGATGATGTACTGGCTATTCGTAATGAAGTGCTGCGCGAGGGCCGTTTAACGTTAGATGAATGCCGCTTCCCGAATGACGATACTGAGGATACGTTCCACCTTGGCTATTTTGATAATGAGCAGTTAGTCTGTATAGCATCATTTCATCCTCAAAATTATAAAGAGCACACCGGTAAGGCATACCAGTTACGCGGTATGGCTACACTCGAAAGTCATCGCGGTAAAGGCATCGGCAACCAAATGATTAACTTTGCGATAGTATATATGCGCGGACAAAAGGTAAATTATGTTTGGTGCAATGCCCGCACAAAGGCTGTCCCGTTTTACCGGAATCTTGGTTTCGAGACTATATCCAATGAATTTGAAGTGCCCGGAGTGGGGCCGCATTATGTGCTCTATTTAAAAATTCAGTAGGCTCAAACACCTTTTTCATTTTTGCGTTCAGAATTTAGAATTAAATGCTGAATTTGGCTGCCCGTAAACAACGCCTCTAGAACGATATGAAAACAGTAGATCAAATAAACTTTTTGGGGAAAAAGGCCCTGATCAGGGTTGATTTTAATGTCCCTCTGGATAAGGACTATAACATTACAGACGACAACCGTATGACGGCTGCGCTACCCACGATCAAAAAAATATTGACAGATGGAGGCGAAGTGATCCTGATGTCTCATCTGGGCCGGCCAAAAGGTGGTCCGGAAGAAAAATTTTCCTTAAAGCACCTGATTCCACATTTATCTGATCT
>DATHLW010000647.1:0-3552 GCA_035487675.1 Mucilaginibacter sp.
TCCCATAACGCTTATTGGTTATCGCCTGGTAATGATTTTACTTCCCTAAATTCAATGAAGAATACGCAAGTGCAGGCAAAAGTGTTAAAGACTGAAAAGAGCAAAAGCGAAAACAAATGGACACTACAACTTACAAACAACTCTAATAAGATGGCTTTCTTTGTTCGCCCGCAATTAATGAAGAATGGTGAAGAAGTAATGCCAAGCTATTGGACAGGTAATTATTTTACATTGGCGCCCAAAGAAAGTATCACCGTTTCAGTAAGTGCCCCGATTGCAAAATTGGGTAGCGTTGAACCAACTGTTTTATTGGAAGGATGGAATGGTGAAAAGCAAACAATTGTACTTTCAGCAAAAACTAAGTAGCACTCAAATAATCATTTTTATAGCAGGGCCCTGTTGAAAACCGGGGCCTTTGTTTTTATTGAATTTGCATCGGCCCTAAATACCCATTAAATTGCGTCATCGGGCATGAAAAACACAGATGTAATTATAATAGGGGCAGGGGCTGCAGGTTTAATGGCTGCCTATGAGTTGTCTAAAGCAGGTAAACAAGTAACAGTTCTTGAAGCACGCAATCGCGCAGGGGGCCGGATACAAACACTTGATGATAATCTGCATACAGAATTAGGGGCTGAGTTTATTCATGGTGATCTGTCTGTGACTTTGCAATTGCTCAAAGAAGCCGGGATTGAAGTTGTACCTGCATCTGGTGAAATGTGGTATTATAATGATGGCAAATTTTCAAAGGACTCGCAGCAAATGGATCATTGGGGTTTGTTGATGAAACGACTCAATAAACTGGAGAATGATATCAGCATAGGCGATTTTTTACTACAAGAGTTTGGAGATGATCAATATGTGGGATTGAGAAAATCAGTGACCAAATTTGTTTCAGGTTATGATACTGCTGATATCTTTAAAGCCAGCGCTTTTGCCCTGCGCCGGGAATGGCAAAGCGAAGATGATGATGCACAGCATAGGATCAAAGGTGGTTATGGACAAATGATAGCTTACCTGGCAGGGCAAAGTGAGAAAAATGGTGCTCAAATTCATTTAAATACAATTGCAAAAAAAATTCATTGGACACACGGGCAGGTTGAAGTGATTACTGCTGATGAAACGAGTTATAAGGCTGCTCAATTGATCATTGCATTGCCTTTAGGCGTTCTGAAGGCTGATCTTTCGCAAAAAGGGAGTATCCATATCAGCCCTTCTATTCAAAAATATAAGGACGCAACTGATCAAATTGGTTTTGGTGCGATCGTTAAATTATTACTACAATTTAAAACTGCTTTTTGGCAGGATAAATCCGTAACGGGTGTTGATTTAAAAGAAGTGAGCTTCATCTTGTCGGATGAGGAGATACCTACTTGGTGGACGCAACATCCTGTTTCTTCAACATTACTCACCGGTTGGCTTGGTGGTCCGCCAGCAGAACAAAAAAAAGATTTGAGCGATGAGACATTATTAAACGAGGGACTTCAGTCATTGGCTAACATATTTAAACTCGGTGCTGACAAATTGAAAAGCGATCTGGTAAACTGGGATGTAGTGAACTGGACAACTGATCCTTTTACACTAGGCTCTTATGCCTATGATACCCTGCAATCATCCGACGCAAGGAAAGTATTAAGCATTCCTATAGATCATATTATTTACTTTGCGGGCGAGTATCTATATGATGGGCCTGCAATGGGAACAGTTGAAGCAGCGTTGATAAGCGGATTAGAAACGGCCAGGAAGCTGATTGATTAGTTTGTATAATAGCTTTCTGCTTCCAGCTTATTGCCAGTAATTTCCTGACAAAATGATCATATTCAGCAATTTGATGCTGTTATCATAATAATCGTAATCTTTTAATTTGAAATTTACAAGATAATCCCAAACGTCATTCAGCCATTGTTGGTCCTTTTTATCAACCATTGCCGATACAGCAAACGGGCCGATAAAGCTCAATGCTTCAAAATACCTGTGTTTAATATCGTTCCCTTCAAGTGTGTACCCGGCGGATAGATTATCGGGTTTGTTTTGGGTGGTTTCGCGTATCCAATGGTTGATCTTATCGTTAATAGTTTTTGCGCGGATATCCCCGGTAAGCAGGTAATCAGTGGCAATACGCCAGGGAACACGGCAGGCGTTGTAATTATAATACCCATCATAGGGCGATTCTAAATAATTGAGCTGTGCCGGAGCAGGTTTTTTATTTATATGACGGATAAAATCAGGTATCAAGCCCGCATCAGGACTGTAAGTATGCTGCATATAACTAAACAGCTTATAGTTATTATCAATTACCTTTCCCCATTTTGTGTCGTGTGTTGCATTTTCAAATCCTTTGAGGTTTGCCGGCATAAAATCTGATGAACGGGTATCATAATAATCTCTGCTGTCATATTCAATCGCATCACTCAGTAGGATCGAATAAGTATACGGATTGATCTCATGCTGCATAATAGAAGCTGTCATTTTTTGAGCTTCTCCCAGGTAATTGATTTTACCTACACTTCCCCATTGTTTATCTGCCAGTAACAGGGAATAAGCAATATCCATATCGCCGTCAGTAGCTGAACTTTTATCTAAATTCTTACAGTTTTTACCCTGCGCCCAGGCCATCAGGTAAGAATGATTGCCGGAATGTGCTTTGTAGTACTGATAAAGGCCGTCGTAAGTAGCCTTTGCAGAAGGATCGGCTCCGGCCATCAGTGTAGTAATGATCATGCCATAACCCTGGCCCTCGGATACACATTGTTTATCACCTTTACGCTCAAACCAAACATAATATTCACCGGGATGGCAGCCTGATTTTATATATCGCTTTTTCCACTGATTGTAAAAACTCAGCGTAAGCTGATCCAATCCCGCTTGTGGAATATGATTGGGCTTTATACTGCCTTTGGTATAATGGGTATGCTGAGGAAAGGGTTTGCCAGGATTCTGAGCATACAATTGTACGCCCAAAAACAATAGTACCCCGGCAAGCCAAATCCATTTTGGAAGCATTAGTATTGATAATTTTTAAAATCCTGCATGGAATTAACAGCCATATTATACCGCGTTACAGGGGCCGCTGCTTGTGGTATGCCCGTTTGTTTTTGAATAAGGTTCTCCTGTATCTGTGGATTTTCGCTTTCATCAACACTCATATCAGCACCGGAGAAATACAGTTTCAGGCATTCCAGGAAATTCTGAATGGCAGGTGTTTGCTTACAGGTAGCTGCAAACCACGCACGCCTGGCAACGCTGTGGTGCAGAGGCTTGGCTACAATATTCCTGTCCTTTAGGTATGGCTCAACAATCCAATCGGCCATTACAGTAATACCCAGTCCTGCATTTACCATCTCAATAGTAGCATCGGTATAATGTATGCGGTGCAATGTTTTGGGTTTCACCTGTTGTGCCTCTATCAGTGATTCAATAATAGGGGTATCCTGGTAGGATGGATCGTATAACGGGAGAATAAGTTCCTCTCCCTGGAAATCACAGATCTCGATTACATCTTTCTTTGCCAATGGATGATCCTTGCAAACTACAGCCATTAACTGATCTTCA
>DATHLW010000648.1:0-4765 GCA_035487675.1 Mucilaginibacter sp.
TACCTTCGTACAATTCCTCAACTGCCTCTAAAGGAAATTTACTCGATATTCCTAATGATACAGTTACCTGTGCAGCTGTGCCATTCATCGCATAAATATCACTCAGGTTTACTTGCACCGCTTTATATCCTAAATGTTTGAGCGGGGTATAAGCCAAGTCAAAATGAATACCCTCCAGCAGCATATCAGTAGATACCAATGCCTTCTTACCATCAAAATCAATCACCGCAGCATCGTCACCAATACCTTTAATGGTACCGGCCTGCTTTATTTTGATCTGTTTGGTCAGATGGTCTATCAAACCAAACTCACCCAACTGCTCAATATTCGTTCTTTCCGAGTTTTCAAACATATTTAACTTTTATTTTCCGCCATGCCCCGGAAAAATTTTTTGATTTTTACACTTCTACTTTCTTACTGCTTAGAAGGATTTATAATCCCAATCTTGCTGACATTTCCAGCATCCTTTCAATTGGTTTTACTGCTCTTTTTATAATATCCGTAGGAACAGTCACCTCCGGCAATTCATTCTTCATACACAAATACAATTTTTCCAACGTATTCCTTTTCATATGCGGGCAATCATTGCAAGCACAGTTATTATTCGGAGGCGCCGGTATAAAAACTTTATCCGGGTTCTCTTTCTGCATCTGGTGTATAATTCCTGATTCAGTTGCCACTATAAATTCCTTTTCAGAACTTTTAGTAGCATATTTCAGTAAACCGGTTGTTGAACCTATGTAATCAGCCATTTTTAGTATCACATCCTCACATTCTGGATGAGCTAACAACTTTGCATTCAGGTGGCGTTCTTTCAACTTGGTAATTTTCTCTCTCGAGAATATTTCATGTACCATACAGGCGCCGTTCCATAAAACCAAATCCCGTCCTGTCTTTTTAGCCACATAAGCCCCCAAATTTTTATCCGGCCCGAAAATGATCTTCTGATCCTTCGGTAAGCTTTCCACTATACCTACTGCATTACTCGATGTACAAACAATATCGCTTAATGCTTTTAACTCAGCTGTACAATTCACGTAAGTGATCACCAGGTGATCAGGATAGTTTTCTTTAAACTTCCTGAACAAATGTGGCGGACAGCTATCAGCCAATGAACAACCTGCCTTCAAGTCGGGTAAAAGGACCTTCTTCTCTGGGGATAATATTTTCGCGGTTTCAGCCATGAAGTGCACACCGGCAAATACAATGATATCGGCATCTGTTTTGGCTGCTTGCTGGGATAATCCCAAACTGTCGCCAATATAGTCAGCAATATCCTGTATGTCGGGCTCCTGGTAATAGTGTGCCAAAACAACAGCATTCTTTTGTTTTTTTAATTTTTCGATTTCTTCAAAAAGATCGAGTGTCGGATCTATCCATTCCTCCACAAATCCTTTGAGGTTTATTTCTGCTAAGGTATCCATTTCAACAATTCAAATAATAACAATCATTTTTTATTAAAAGAAAAACCTATTGTTATTGGTGTGTTAATTCTGTTTAAAATTAGTGATGCAAAGTAGGTGAAACGTAAGTTTTACATTTTTATTAACAAAAAAAGACTGTCTTTTGTATTGTACTTTTTTGATTTTAAGACGAGTATAATTCACCCGTTTTTATTTTAAAACATTTTTGTTAATAATTTAAGCGTGTTTAAAATGTTAATTAATGACTTAATTGATCTCAAAAGTACTTTAAAGATTATTTAAATAAGAGGCGAAATAGGGTGTTATCCACTACTTAATGTTTTATTACTTTTTTACTTACACAAAATTAACACGTTTTAGAGTGCTTTCTAACATAAGCACTATTTTTGCACAATATTATACATCTATATGACGAGAACAGCAGATTTTTTGGTGATAGGCTCGGGGATTGCCGGATTGAGTTTTGCACTAAAGGCGGCAAAGCATGGTAAAGTTCTGATAGTTACAAAATCAAATGAAGACGAGTCTAACACTAAGTATGCCCAAGGCGGTGTTGCAGTAGTTGTGGATAAAAAAGAAGATTCTTTTGAAAAACATATCGAGGATACTTTAATTGCCGGAGACGGGATTTGTGACAGGGAAACAGTTGAGATAGTTGTTGAAGAAGGTCCGGACAGAATTCGCGAAATTATTGACTACGGAACCAACTTTGATAAGACAAACGAAGGGATGTTTGATCTCGCAAAAGAGGGTGGACATTCCGAATTCAGAGTACTACATTATAAGGATATAACAGGTTGGGAAATAGAAAGGGCCTTATTAGACCAGATACACCAAAACCCTAATATTACTATACTAACCCATTATTTTGCGGTTGATCTGATCACACAACATCACTTAGGAAAGTTTGTAGATAAATCAAGCGATGATATTACCTGTTATGGTGTTTATGTGTTGAATACCATAAATGGACATGTAGAAAAGATATTGTCGAAAGTAACAGTAATGGCTTCTGGTGGTGCCGGTCATATTTATTCGATCACTACTAATCCAACTATAGCTACAGGTGATGGAGTAGCAATGGTTTACCGGGCTAAAGGTAAGGTAAGGAATATGGAGTTTATCCAGTTTCACCCCACCGCATTGTATAACCCTGGTGAATATCCTTCTTTCCTTATCTCTGAAGCTGTACGCGGTTTTGGTGGAATACTGAAACGTACCAATGGTGAAGAATTTATGCAGGAATATGATGAGCGTAAATCATTAGCACCAAGAGATATTGTAGCAAGAGCCATAGATGCGGAGATAAAAAAATCTGGTGAGGATTATGTTTATTTGGATATCCGTCATCGAAGTAAAAACGATATCCTGGCTCATTTCCCCAATATATACGCGAAGTGTCTTGAGATAGGTATAGATATGACCAAGGATATGATACCAGTTGCGCCGGCTTGTCATTATATGTGTGGTGGTGTTATGGTAGATCATATTGGCAAATCATCCATTATGCGTTTATATGCCTGCGGTGAATGTTCATCGACAGGTTTGCATGGAGCTAATCGTTTGGCTTCTAATTCATTACTGGAGGCTTTAGTATTTGCTGACCGTATTTACAGAGATGCTGTTGAACAATTCAATTCTAATGTAATACCCGAAAATATTCCTGACTGGAACGAGCATGGTGTACAATTATCTAACGAAGATATCCTGGTAACTCACAATGTGCGCGAAATGCAGAAATTGATGAGCGACTATGTGGGTATCGTCCGTTCTGATTTCAGGCTCGACAGAGCACTGCGTCGTTTGCACTTGTTATACGAAGAGACCGAGGAGTTTTACAAAAAGACCAAGCTATCGGTTAAGCTCTGCGAATTACGTAATCTGATCCAGGTATCTTATATTGTGGTGAAATCGGCGATGCTGAGAAAAGAAAGCAGGGGATTGCATTATACGACAGATTACCCGGTTCATGCGGAGGCGGTTCATGATACGGTATTTTAGGTTTATATTGTTAACGTTTACACTTATAATAGCGTCTTATTGGCGACCTATAATTATTTAATGACATTTTTTTCAATATTTAAAAAAAAGCCTGAGCCGTCTGTTGTTAATATTTCTGGCAAAACAGGAATTGATTTAATTAGCGACGGAATATTGTTTGATCAGAATGTTTTTCTGCAATGGGGTGCAGATATTGAGGGCGATAAGTTGTATAGCAAAAAGGAGTACCGTGCCGATCGAACAATTTATCACTGGGGCGAACGGCCTATACTGAATGGCTTGACCTTATATTTTAAAACTATCTGCTGGAATCATAAGCAGAATGGTGATACCAAATCTTTTGAATCTATTGATTTTTTATCAGAAGATAATGAGACTGAAGCTATTTTTGAAAAAGTAAAGGCTCATCTAATAGGTATCTTTGGTGAACCCAAATTAGAGGAAGATGTTAAACAGGGAGATATCGCTTTGGAGTGGAAAATTAAAGCTGTGAAAATTTCCTTAAATCTTTTCTATAAAGACCGGAAAAAAGTGCATTTGGAAGTAGGTTGGTGGTTATAGAAAATATGATCTAATTAATATGGATAAATTTTATTTAATTATCATAACACATGCTTTAAACATGAGCATTGCTAACGTAAAGGCGAAGTTGGGTTTAGATAGCTTGAAACCTATTGCTGAAGTAAGCTTTTATAATGCACAATCGATTGATAAAGGTGTTTGTATAGGTAAATACGATGATAAAATACTTGTAGTAAGCCAGGATCGGGTATTTGGTTTCTATGAAAAAGAAGCTTCTCTATTTGAAAAGCAAATAACAAGTTTGTTTCCTGATTCAGAAATAGCTGCTTTGACTTTGTATGATACAGTAGATTTGTATGGATATTCAATAATTCGAGGGGGAAAGAGAGTGAGAATAAAATCCGGCGCCGATTCGGAAGTATATATTGATATCGGGAATAAATTGAAAGAGGAAGATGATGTCCTAAAAGAAGTGATATTTTCTCCTGACGAGATGAAAGAAATGCAGCAGAAATATAGTTCTAAAGAGGTTGAACGTTTCGTGGAGAATGAGGTTGGCGTAAGAGTAACTCATGCTCTGTTATTGAAGTATTTTGATAACTATGAGGTATTTGATAAAATGCAATTGACGGAATACCAATAGTAATTAAAGGAGCGGAAAACGGGATTCGAACCCGCGGCCTTCAGTTTGGGAAACTGATGCTCTACCGACTGAGCTATTTCCGCTAATTTTGATCAAACATAAAAAAAAATATTACCTCATCCAATAAATCACTAATTCACTCATTCAATAATTCATTAATTAAATAAGATGCCTG
>DATHLW010000649.1:0-3152 GCA_035487675.1 Mucilaginibacter sp.
AAGGAGCTTCTAAAAAGAAGTGGGCATAATTAACCGACAAATTCATAGATGTTGGGGCATGATGCGTCGAATGCAGGCACCAGAGTATCCTTACCTTATGCGCCAGGAAATGGTAGATGAAGTGTGCAAACTCCCAAACAATATACCCGTATATAAACCAGTACCAGGTAAACGTGGTTTTAAAAATAGCATACCGTGAGAATAGTGCGATACATGCGCCAACCATTGCAAAAGAGATCACCCGGCCTATCAATGCATTGAATACGTAGGTAAAAAATGACAGCTTGTATTCGACCACTTTAAAGCGTTTGTAAAGTGCGGCCCGAATGATCTCGACAAGTAGCAAAAACGGAATAAGCGGGCCTAAAACAGAAGTAATGCCGTGCCAGGTAAGCAATTCATCATACTTGCCCGACCGTAATATATCGATAAGATTACCAAAACCCCAGAAACCCAGGAATTCATCCCAAATAATTTCAAAAAAGTGCATCATAAAACCAATTGATAAAGGCTTATTAATTTACTATAACGAAAATATAATTGCCTGCCGGATGGGAGGCACAACTTAATTTCAAACTTAATATTAAATTTTCGGTTTGATGATTACCAACGCTGCTACAATATGACAAATATAAATAAACCCGGCAAGACGAATGGCTCCGGTCAAAAAACCACGAAAGACGATAAGATACCAGGTGTTGAAATAAAAAGCGTACTCGAGTTTAATGAAACCTGGATCGACAAAGCTGCCACTTTTATTACCGGCACTTTTGGTAGCATGAGGTTTCTTGGTTTATGTATTGTTGGCTTTTCGATCTGGGTAGCATGGAATTTAAACTTGCTACCCCTATTTAAACCATTTGATCCCTACCCCTTTCAAATGCTGACGATGATTGTAGCGCTGTTTGCCGTAATATTATCCATCTCGGTGTTGATCAGTCAAAATCGTGAGGGCAAAAGAGATATGATAAGACAGCAAGTTGAGTTCGAGGTAAATATTCGGGCAGAAATGGAGATAACAAAGGTGCTGACTATGCTCCATGAAATCCAAAAGAAACTTGATATACACAGTACTACCGACGTCGAATTAGAAGAAATGAAGGCAGAAACAGACATTAAAAAGATCCATCAAAAATTAGATGATACCGTAACAAAAACTGAATAAAATATTTTATTCACTTGAAAAAGTCGGGCTGCTGTATAATCCCGGAATCAGGACTGAATATAACTTCTGAGCTGTTCTATGGTTTCCTCATGCGTCAGGATAGTTTCGGTAACGAGGTCATTAATAGAGATAATACCACACAGCTGATCACCCTTAAATACAGGCAGGTAGCGGATGTTATTCTCGCTCATGATGTGCATGCAGGTTTCAACTGAGTTATCCGGTATGATATGAGGCAGGTCAGTAGTCATAATTTCGCGAACAGATATCTCATTCGATGATTTTCCTTTCAGGATAACTTTACGGGCATAATCACGTTCTGTTAAAAGGCCCTGGTATTTGCCATTTTCATCGGTAACTACCACCGACCCGATGTTCTTATCATCCATCAATCTTAACGCATCCAAGACCGAAGTCGAGGCATCAATAGTGATAACACTTGTACCCTTGCGGGCAAGGATATTTGCAACTTTTTTCATAACGTACAGATTTAGTGGAGAAAACGGCTTATACCCAAATATACGAATCAATTAGAATATGTAGAAGATTTAATTTAAAAATGTAAAGTTTAATTTTTAGCTTGGCATCAATTATCACAACATGAAATCACAGTATCTTTGCTTAATAGTTTTGTTTTTTTTCTTTAACCGAATAGCGGGTGCTCAAACATCAACTGATGGGCAATTCTATACCTCATTTGACGGTACAAAGATTTATTATGAAGTAAAAGGGACGGGTTACCCTGTACTGCTCATCCACGGTTTTTGCGGAACTGGCGACGGATGGAAAAAAAGTATCCTTTATACCAACCTGCTCAAGGGTGGTTATAAAGTTATACTGATAGATTTGCGGGGTAACGGACAATCGGACAAACCGCATACCGATGCGGCTTATTCAAATGATGCCGAAGCAAAGGACATCATGGGACTGATGACCAGTTTAAATATTACAAAGTATAATGTTGTAGGATATTCAAGAGGATCGATCATCGCATCAAGATTGTTAATTTTGGATAGCAGGGTAAATAAAACTGTGATGGGCGGTATGGGCGACGGCTTTACTGACCCAAACTGGCCGAGAAGAATACACGCCTATCGCGCGCTGATGGGTGATAAACGTTATCATGAGTTTGATGATATGATAAAATATATCCACACCCAAAACTTTGACATGGCGGCCCTTGCATTGCAACAAAAATACCAGCCTTCAACCAGCAGGGAAGATCTTTTAAAAATAACTAAACCGGTATTGATTGTGCGTGGGAGTGAAGACAAAGAGAACGGATCAGAAATTGGCCTGCAGCGGCTTATTCCCGGCTCAAGGGTTTCCTATGTGCCCGGCGATCATAATACAGCATCGAAAAACAATCAGTTTTCTGCAGCAGTATTTTTTTTCCTGCAGTCCTGATGTAATTTTGTACACTTTCACGTTATAGTGATCGCAGATCATAAACAGTTTGCCCGGACAAATTGTGTCTTTAAGAAATAATGCGTAGGTGCCTTTTTTTACTTTACTTTCTTACAATCCCCGGTTTATTACTGGCGCAAAGAGCTATCGATCCCAGTAAACAAATCGACACAACAGGAAAAAGGGATTTAATTGATGTTGGCAAATCCTTGTTTCACATCAATAGCAAGCCTGATACCACGAACAAAGACAGGGCATTGTACTTTTCCATTTTACCACTCACGTCTGCTGTACCAGGAGGGGGCCGGGCCATATTTACCGTCACAACAGTTGGTTTTTATTTAGGTAACCGAAGCACAACTTACCTTTCATCCGTCACGTTTGCTCCTTATTTTAATTTTACGGGACGCTATGGGTTCCCATTCCGCTCAAGTTTATGGCTCAAAAACAATAGTTGGAACATACAAGGTGACACCCGCTATTTGGTGTACCCTCAAACCACATGGGGCCTGGGCGGCGGCACCCCTGAATTCAATAAGTTTATTGTAAACTATAAATATGTGCGTTTCTATCAGAGTGC
>DATHLW010000650.1:0-3902 GCA_035487675.1 Mucilaginibacter sp.
TTCCTTGTTGCGCCAATTATCAATTCTTTTATTGCAAAGCGAAGCTCCTTTTCCATATTACCGGGTGCGCCAACCCATTGTTCCGTAAAATATAGATTTTTATCAGGGTGAGCTTTATGGACCTCCGATAGCGCTTCTATCTTACCACCGTACAGGTGAAATGCAGAACCGTCAACATATTTTTTTGCTTGGGGATCATTGAGTATCGTAATGGGATAATCAGGGCGGTCAGCATTATGATCATAAAGGATGATCTTTGTTTTTAATTTCGCTGCCTCAAACTCAGGGCCAAGATTATTTTTAATGAAATTAGCCTCTTCGGGGGCTTCCATCACCATGCTCGGGTTATTGTTTGGGTTTAACGGCTCGTTCTGTATGGTAATTGCATCGATGCGGATTCCATTAGCGGCCATGCCTTTGATGTATTTTACCAGATACTGCGAATAAGTATGATAGTACTCAGGCTTCAAATGCCCTCCGCCTGTGCTGTCATTGGTTTTCATCCACGCAGGCGGGCTCCATGGTGATCCGAGTATTTTTATATGAGGATTGATCGCCAGTATTTTTTTCAATACCGGAATCAATGCTTTCTGGTCGTTTGCGAGGCTAAACTCTTTAAGGTTAGCATCCGTTTTCCCGGCAGGCAGGTCATCATATGAAAAAACGTGATCGTCCAGATCTGATGCCCCTATACTTATCCTGAGGTAACTAGTGCCAATTCCATTTTTATCTGTATCGAATAGCTCTTTTAAAAGGGCCATTTGTTTTCCGGAACTCATTTTATTAATAAGCATGGCACTCCCTCCGGTTAAGGCAAATCCAAAACCATCCATTTGCTGATAAGTCCTTGATTGATCGATAGTGATTACAGTGGCACTTTTAAGTGTATTTGGTTGCTTTAAGACTTGATCCTGCAATTTAAAAAGTACATTATGATCTGGATCAGTTAGCCATAGCTGAGGTGTCGTTTCTTTCAGTTTAGTTGTTTGGCCATTGGCATTAAACAATGGTAATGCCAATACAGTTAACAAACCAATAAAGAAGAATTTACAATTGTTCATTTGTAGAATTATAGATTGCTTTTTCAGCAAATAAAAGCCGCCCCTGACATATGGGGCGGCTTTCTCATCAAAAATCAATTAAACTAATAGCCCGGATTCTGGGTAAGATTCGGGTTTAACTGTAATTCGTTAGTCGGCATAGGGAATATCAGTAGGTGTTGGTCAACGCCTGCGCCATTAGGCCCGTATTTCAACAGGTTGCCATTGGAATCGTGCTGGCTATTCATTAAAGTTATGATGTTGATCGTGCCATTGGCGTTCGCACGTAACAAATCATGCCACCTGGTGCCTTCATTTACCAACTCTAACCTTCTTTCATTTAAAATAGCCAATGCCAAATCTGTTTTGGTTGTGGCTGTTGTATTAGCAACACCTGCGCGGGTCCTGATTTGATTTAATTGAGTAGTGGCTGCCGCTGTATTACCTAACTGATTATTTGCTTCGGCAGCGAGCAAAATAATATCAGCATAACGTATGAGTTCAATGTCATCCGGACTGTCGAAGCCACCCGGATCGGGTTGTTTATTTACGAATGGTATCGGTTTAGCCGGATCCCAGGCATTTAAAGGCATATTAAATGCAGCGTTTGCAATTTGCCAGTTAAAAGTAGTATGATAGCGTACGGAAGTCGCAGTATCACTTTCAGCTGCAAAGGCCTGGATCAAATCATAGGAACCAATATTTCTTTTAGGGTAGTTATCTGACGGCACATAATCCCATAGCTCGGCTCCATAATTAAAGTAGGTACCAGTTTGGTTGCTCTGAATTTCGAAAATAGATTCGGCATTATTTTTATTAGCCACACCCCATAAATTCGCATAGCTGGGTAACAGGGAATATTGGCCAGCACCAATTACCTTATTGCAATAAGTCAAACAATTGGCGTAATCACCCATTTGTGCATAAACTTTTGCCAATAATGCATCAGCAGCGCCTTGTGTAGCCCGGCCAATTTGATTCTTGGTCAATGGGTCATTGCTAACTGCAGTTAATGGCAAATTACTATCGGCAAATTGCAAATCGGCAATTATCTGAGCATACACTTCTGCAACCGGGGCACGTTTAGGTGTATAATTATTGCCATAGTTGGTAGTCAATACCAAAGGAGTTGGCCCCCATTCAGTTACTAACCAATAATAATGCATGGCCCGCAAGAAACGTGCTTCAGCCAATATTTGGTTTTTACGTGTAGCTGTCAATGCAGGGTCGGTTATATTCGGAACATTATCCAATACTGTATTGGCGGAGGCGATCATATTATAAAGATCGGCCCATTCACCACCAACTTTGGTGTTAGAAGGCGCATAGGTAAAATTTTCCAATGGCCATTCACCAGTATTGTCATCCCCATTTACATAACAATTATCCGATCGTCCATCAGTAAACAGCAGGTTATTGTATTGGTAAAAACCATTCCTCATAGTGGCATAAGCGCCGATCAAACTCGTTTCAGCGTCATTTGCTGTTTTGAAGAAGTTTCCAGTTGTTAAACTGGATTGTGGAGCTTTGTCGATAAAGCTCTTTTTACACGCTGATAGCCCTAATGCCATTATCCCGGCGCAGACTAAAAATATTTTTGTAATTCGCATTTCAATATTTTTTATGTTAATTAAAATTGAACATTTATACCTACTGTATAGATCCTTGCCGCAGGATAAGCCCCGTCATCTATGCCTAAGGATAATAAAGTCTGGCCGCCGTCTTGTGAATTTACGGGCTTATTGTTAGTGCCGTTGCCATAAGAATTTACATCAGGGGTATAACCTTTATATTTGGTTATCATGAATAAATTCTGACCGGTAACAAACAGCTTGGCCCTTTGTATGCCAATGCGCTTTAACAGATCAGGATCAATATTGTAACCCAATGTGGCATTGCGCAATCTGAAGAATGAGCCGCTCTCGACATAATAGGAAGTAGCATTCGTATTTAGGAAGCTGATCGCAGAATTGTTAGGGGCGTTAATTGCAGAAGGCACACTGGTAATATCTCCAGGCTTTTCCCAGCGTAATAATACACCTGCGGTTTCATTGGCGCCGCCATTGAGTTGCTCAGTTTCCTGGCGGGTAACATCATAAACCTTGTTGCCATATACCCCGTCAAATAACAAAGACAAGCTGAATGCTTTATATCGGAAGTTTTCCGCAATGCCGTAAGTAAATTTGGGCAAAGCACTTCCTAGATTTGTTAAATCAGTACCGAATTTTTCATTACCAGTTTGAGGGTCAACCCCTTCGGCCTTATAACCCCAGAAAGTACCCAGGCTGTAACCATTCTTAATAATTTGTGTAGTAGGGCCTCCGCCTCCGCCAAGAGAAACGCCGCCTGTATAATAAATCTGCCCTTTTGCGCTATCAAGGCCTATCATTTTATTGTTATTGAACGACATATTCAGGTTCATATCCCAGCCAAAATCATGTTGCCGCACAATTGCCCCATCTATACTAAACTCAAATCCCTTGTTAATGTCGTGACCTGGTAAATTAATAAAAGTCGTTTTGCCGCCGGTTGTTCCGGGCAGAACTTGAGGAAATATCAAATCGGTTACCTTTTTATAGTAATAGTCCGCGGTGACAGTGATCCTGTTATTCAAAAAACCAGCATCAAAGCCAAAATTTGTTGAGTTTCCTGATTCCCACTTCAAGTCTGGGTTTCCAATCAATCCTCCTGGTGCATAACCAGGTGTTGCGTTAGGTGATGAATTAAAAGGGTATTTAGCAGGATTTAAGGGGTAATATGAGGGATACTGCGCCCAATAAGGTGGTAAATTTCCTGTCTTTCCCCAGCCGCCACGTACTTTTAGGTCCTGGATCCATGTTACATTTTTCATGAAGTCTTCGT
>DATHLW010000651.1:0-4612 GCA_035487675.1 Mucilaginibacter sp.
TGGATTATAAGGAAAATGCCATTGCCCGTCGGGAGCTATAGCCGCGCCGAGTAGTTGCCCCTGATCGTCGTCAATAACATAAGAAGTCGGGCTGTTAAATAGCCGCGCGGGCAGGCAAAACCAAAACCATAGTAGCAAGGCACATAAAAAAGTAAGGAATATGATTACTTTTGGTTTTTGAATATAATTTTTAACGCGCTTAAGCACCTTATTTAACAATTAGTGTATTTGTTGACAGAGAATGAAAATAAACAAATTATCCATCATTATTCCGGCTTATAACGAAGGGAATACCATCCACCTGATACTCAACAAAATTAAATCCGTTCAACTGATCGATAATATCAAAAAAGAGATAATCATTGTTAATGATTATTCAAAAGACCATACCGAAGAGGCAATCAATAGCTACAAGGCTGCCAATCCGGATATGAATATTCAGTATTTTAAGCACGAAGTAAACAAGGGCAAGGGCGCTGCCTTGCATACCGGTATTGCAAAGGCTACCGGCGAATATTTGATCATACAGGACGCGGATTTGGAATACGACCCCAATGAATATAACGATCTGTTAAAGCCGATTTGCTCAGGTTTTGCTGATGTGGTATATGGTTCCAGATTTATGGGCAGTAACCCACACAGGATATTATTCTTCTGGCATACGATCGGAAACCGGTGGTTGACCTTCTTCTCTAACATGTTCTCCAACCTGAACCTGACCGATATGGAAACCTGTTATAAGCTGTTCGATACCAAGATCATTCAATCCATCAAATTAAGAGAACAACGCTTTGGCTTTGAGCCGGAAGTGACCCAAAAGATTGCCCGTGTACCCAAGATCAGGATATACGAAGTAGGCATATCCTATTATGGCCGCACCTATGAGGATGGCAAGAAAATAGGGTGGAAGGATGGCGTGAGAGCCATCTATTGTATATTGAAATATGGCTTGTTTGGTCAGCAGTGATTGGTGACCGGAGATCAGTGATTAGTTAAAAATTTACTGATAACTAATCACTGATACCTGATAACTACTTAACAACCTCCACCCATTGCCCTTTCTCCAATGCATTGATGGATACATCATACATTGCTTCACAGGAGACTGCAGGCAGATAATATTTACCTGCATAAGCTGCATTCAACATTACATAGTAAGTTACTTCTTTGCCTTCCAGTAAACTGAAATAGGTATTTACCCTGTCGTCCCGTATGTCACGATAATCTGAAGGCGAGGATTTAAAGGCCTCATCGTCATTCATCATCCTTGTATTCAGTATTTCCCATCCGGAAGGGAATACTTGCGTTAACGCCAAATTATCATACCGGCCACGATGCCCTGGATTTTTGATATTCACCTGTGCCACAAAGTCTGTCCCCTGTTTCAATTTGGTTGGATCGACCTGCTTCCCGCCTAAAGTGAAATAACCGATACGCAGCTGCAATATATCTGGTTTATTGATGGATTGGACATCCTGCCCAGCTGATGGTTGGCCTTTTTGTATTATCCTGATATATAATTTATTAGAGCCATTGTCCTTAATGGTTACTTTACCACCGTTTGAGGCTGTTGCAGCCTGCCACATATATGATCCTGAGGTAACGCTGCTGCCGTTATAGTTAAACTGCAGCTTGCTTCCCGACTTATTTACCCCGCAATATTCTGCTATCGCAAATAAAGAGTAGGCAGTAGTTTGGGTACTGTACCAATCATCCTGCGACAACCGGGCTGCAACCGTTCTCAACAATACAGATGCCTTTTGCTGCTGGCCTAATAAGGTTAAGGTTTCCAGTATCATTGCCTCATCGCGAAGATCAGAACCATAGGTACCATACAGCATATTATATGGTTTGATGGTGGTAGGTAAACCCGCTATCATCTGCTGACCGATCTCCGGCTGCCCCGAGAGTTTGTAAGCAGCCGCCAACCGCCATTTAGCTTCTATGCTTAGGTATTTAAATTCCCTCAATCTATTCATTGCTCCTAATTCGGGTGAACGTGCCATCGCTAAAAGGTATAAACGATATGCCTGGATCAGATCCGCACCATAAAAGCTGCGGGAATCTGGTGCCCAGCCTAATGCTTTGGCTTTCTGATACTTTTTCCATCGTTCAATAAATCCGATAGGCAAACTGTAACCTTTAGCCTGAGCAGCAAGCATAAAGTGCCCGGCATAGTTGGTTCCCCATTCGTCAGCCTCACCTCCATCCGGCCAGTAGCTTAACCCGCCATCTGAAACCTGGAAGCCATTTAATCGGTTGATGGTCGCTTTAACATTTCGTTCAGTTTCAGCTTTTTGTACCGGGTTCAAATCAAGTAACTGGCTCAAATACAATTGCGGGAATGCAGATGAAGTAGTTTGTTCTACGCAACCGTAGGGGTATTCTATCAGGTAATCCAAACGTTTTGTCAGGTTTAACGGTGGGATAGAGGCTACTTCAAGCGTCGCTTTATTAGTACCGGTCATACCGATTGCCGAATTGGATGTTGTCCATACTTCGCTCGGCTTCAATTCCTTCTCCGTTATTTTGGTTATTGGTGGGTTAGGGTTACGAATATTCAGTTTTACATCATATGCCGCCTTTTCGTTTCCACTTTGCGCAAGGATCTTCACTTTTCCCACACCGACAAAATCCTTTACATCCAGATCGAACGTCACCAATTGATCCCCTGTTTTGGCGAATGTCACCGATTTCCGGCTATTGCCATCCAGATTGCTGAATGCGTTTGATTGAACACTCACATTAACCGTTTTGATATTGTTCTCCAACGCGAATACGGTTACCGGTAACTGTACTTTTTCTGTCGGGCCCAACACCCGTGGTAAGGTAGCCAGTATCATCAAAGGCTTTTTAACAGGAACGGCTTTTTCGGCAAAACCATAACTGCCCTCATGCCCTGCGATCACCATCGCTTTAACCGAGCCGATATATTGCGGTAAAGTAAAGCTGTGCGTTTGTTTTTCACCCTTATCCAGGTGGAACGGTCCTAAAAACTTCACTACAGGCTTAAAGCGGTTGACAGAGACATTCTTATTGGTTCCGTTAGTTCCGTCACCCCCGATACTTAATATTCTCTCTAAGCCACCGCCATAGGCACCCAGTACATAATCAAACAAATCCCATGTTTTTACACCCAGTGCTTCTTTTGCGTAAAATGTTTCATGCGGGTCAGGTGTTTTGTAATTGGTGATGTCCAGCAGGCCTTCATCCACAATAGCGATGGTGTAGGTCATTTCCTTGCCAGATGCTTCTGAAACTGTAATTGATGATGGTGTTTCCGGCCGCAATTTAGCCGGTAAGCCGATCACCGGCTTCAAAATAGTTTCTGGATTATCAACCGTTAACGGGATGGCACCATACATGCGTATGGGCAAGTCGTTCACCGTTTGTGCATGGCGTTGCAACAGGGTTACGTTGACAAAAATGTTTGGCGCCATGGTTTCGTCAATCTTGAAACTGTATTGCGTCTGACCCTTTTTGGTATCGATCCAGGTTGTCTTTAATACCTTGCTGCCGTTCTCCAGGCTGATCAGCGCACGGCCATCTGACATAGTAGGAATGGTCAAAGTAGCCTGCTCGCCAACTTTATAGCTGGTTTTATCTGATGTAAAGGATAACATGGAAGCTTCGGTAGGGTTGGTTTGCTGCAACCTTTCAGACCAGTTTGGCCAGTCTACATAAATGATCTTACCGCTCGAATGCCCGGTTTGCGCATCAGATACCTTTATCAGATAACGTCCCCAATCTTCGGGGGCAATGTTCAGGTTCCATTCCCCTTGCCCGTTATTCAGCCTGACAGTTTCGGTTTTGATGAGTTTGTTATACTTGTCCTGCGTAAAATTGCTCATTTCATTGCCGGTCTGATCCCACCACCAGCGCCACTGTATCTTATAAAGTTCCAGTTGAACCTCGCGTACCCCACTAAAGGCATTACCTTTGGTATCCACATCTGCAATTTCTACCTGGTTATCCCTGCCTGTAAACAACATACCCGACAGATCACTGCCCTGTGGTGTTTTGATGCCGACATAACCCTGGTAAACATTATAAGGCAAAGAGAGTGTCTGCAAGCTGAAATTGCCGCCTGGTTCAAATACCTTCACCACAAAATTTGCCCTTAACTGTCCTGGGGCCTGCTTTTCAACATTAATATCTGCATTTACAGAGGCCGAGCCATTTTCATTCAATTTGCCATCGAACACCGTTTGTGTTTGGGTATTGAAAGCAAGGGTAGGGTCATCAAAAACATAATCCGGGTAGTTTTTAAAGGATGTTTTTTGTGCCGAAAGGAAAGCATCAACTTTGGCTTTCAGGTTTTGTGCTATGCCACCGAAGAGCCAATGTGCTTCTAATTTTCCATCTGTATTGCTTCCTTTTGATAATTCAGTTGCCCCATTAAAACTTAGACTCAGCTTTAAACGGTTAGGCATGATGGTTTCAATCTTGATATTCTTTTGAAACGTAGCACCGCCCACTTTTACTTTTGCCATCCAGTTACCCGTTCGTGATGAGGTTTCGGTCGCCGTATGGAAACTATAAAAACCATCCACTGATTTGGTTT
This sequence comes from Mucilaginibacter sp., assembly GCA_035487675.1. Classification (GTDB taxonomy): domain Bacteria; phylum Bacteroidota; class Bacteroidia; order Sphingobacteriales; family Sphingobacteriaceae; genus Mucilaginibacter. The sequence continues at coordinate 4,565 of DATHLW010000651.1, forward strand.
GAGTAATACGTTTATATAATTGCCCGTCGGGGTTATACAATTCAAACT
>DATHLW010000652.1:0-2473 GCA_035487675.1 Mucilaginibacter sp.
TTAATGATTTTCCAGCCGGATGTTTTCCCAAATTCGGGCGTTACATCTACCGTAGCAAAATCATCCTGTAAATTGGGGTCTTTTCCCTGCCAGGTGAGCCCGCTGTTGTTCGACCATACATCGGTTACCGGGCCGCCAGATTCAGCCATATCTACTATTGTACCCGATTGCAGTAAATCATTTCTTACCGCATCGAAATGCTTGTGTATGGCTTCATTTTTCATTATTAACTGCACCATTCCGGTGCGGTCATATCCTACCGGCCGGTTTTTAGTGTATTGCACCTGTCTGAAAACGACGATGGTTCCAATGATCAGCGCAACGGAAACAGTGAACTGCAACACGACCAATATTTTGCGCGGTAAAGCCGCCAAAGGGCCCGCCTTAAAAGTACCTTTAAGTACCTTGACAGGTTGGAATGAAGACAGATAAAATGCCGGATAGCTGCCTGCTATGATCCCGGTAATGAGGCTGAAGCTTAAACCGATCAACCAAAACAAAGGGCTTTCCCAAAGTACAGTCATCTTTTTATCGGCCACTTGGTTGAACCATGGAAGTGTAAGCTGAGCGATCAGTAATGAGACAATAAAGGCAAATACCGATACCATCAACGATTCACTAAAAAACTGGCTGATCAGTTGCTTGCGCAGCGAACCCAGTGTTTTTCGTATACCTACCTCTTTGGCCCTTTTTTCGGACCGTGCGGTGCTCAGGTTCATGAAATTGATACAGGCCAGCAACAAAACAAAAATTCCGATCACGGCAAACATCCACACAAACTGTATAGCGCCACCTGTATTTATGCCGTTTTTAAACTCACTGTATAAATGCCATTTGCTCATTGGGTGCAGAAAAACTGCTGCTTTAAAAGTGAGACCTACCTTATCGTCATTGCCCTTGAGTCCTGCCATCTTGAGGTCTTTAATGCTGGCCGAAACTCTATTGATATCGGCATTAGGATTCAACTGAGCAAATATCTGCCAGGAATTATTACCCCACCGGGTAGCAGCATTTTTTAACCAGGGCATAGTGGTCATATACATATCCCATGGCGCTATGAAGGTGAGATCCTTCAAATCTGTATTATTGGGAATGTCTTCATAAATGCCTGCTACTTTAAGATTCCATGTATTATCGATTCGTACCATCTGGTACATCGGATCGGTGTTACCAAAAAGTGCTTTTGCTGTTGTTTCAGAGAGTATAATCGAGCTAGGGTCTTTCAAAGCTCCGCGACTGCCCTTTATCATTTTTAAGGTGAGCATATCAGGAGCTTCAGCTTGCATGTAATTCCCTTGCCGGGTCAGTTTTTTATTACCATGCGACAAAATGTGTTCGTTGGTCCAGGTGGATAAAACCACATATTTAAAATCCTTGTTGGTGCCGGTATAATCCTGCCGCAACTTTATACCCAACGGGATAGGCATGGCAGTTTGCGTACCTACATTGCCATTAAAGGTTTGATGCTGCCACACCTGTACAAGGTGGCTATAGCTTTTAAAATATTTGTTATAGGAAATCTCATCCCATATCCATAGGCCAATCAGGATAGCTACAGCCATGCCCACAGAAAGGCCTGTCACATTGATAAATGTATGCGCCTTGTTTTTTAACAAGTTGCGCCATGCGATTTTTAAATAATTTTTTATCATAATTATGAAAATCTAATTTCTAAATCCCAAACTCTAATGACTAATGACTAAAATCACTCTGTCTTCAAACTTTTTACCGGATTAGCCAGAGCTGCTTTAACGCTTTGATAGCTCACCGTTAATAAGGTGATGATCATGGCTCCCGCCCCTGTTAGTATAAATATCCACCAGGCTATATCGGCGTGGTAATCGTAATTCTGCAGCCATTTGTGCATAGAATACCAGGCAACAGGAGAAGCGAACAATAATGCTATCAGAACTAGCAATACAAAATCTTTTGATAACATTCCCCATAAGTTAAACACGGATGCCCCTAAAACTTTGCGCACACCGATTTCCTTAATGCGCTGCTCGGCCATAAAAGATGCCATACCGAACAAACCGAGGCAACTTATAAAAATGGCAAGGCTTGCAAAGGAAGTAGCCAATGTACCGATGCGCTGCTCGTTATCAAATTTTTTGGCATAATCCTGGTCCACAAAATGGTACTCAAATGGTTGTGCAGGGTTATATGTTTTGAATACGCTGCCTATTTTATCCAATGCCTCGCTCGCACTCATTTTCGGATTTATTTTTATCAGCACATTACTACTGGCATCTTTTGAGAGGAAATAAACAGTGGGCCTCACTTGCTCGTAAGGCGATTCAACAACCATATCCTTAGCAACGCCGATTATTTTAAATAGATTTCCGTAATACTTAATGCTCGAACTGAGCGGGTCTTTTAGTCCCATAAAGTGCACGGCTGTTTCATTAAGTATCACCGCTGCGGAGTCGGACAGGAAAGATCTCGAAAAGTCACGCCCCAGAGCAAACTGCCA
>DATHLW010000653.1:0-6084 GCA_035487675.1 Mucilaginibacter sp.
GCCAGGGCTTATGCACAGGATAAACAGACCGTCAATTATAAAAATCCTGTTGAGGGTGTTGTTTATGATAAGGATACGCAGGAACGCATCGCCCGTACGAATATTCTGAACACAACGACTGGGGAATCCTTTTATAACAATTTAAAAGGTGAGTTTAAAATCGATGCCAAACCCGGCGATAAACTGGTTTTTTTAAAGCTGAATTATTTTGCAGATACAATCACAGTAAAAGACAATTCAAACCTGCTGATCTCGATGAAACGCATGTCTATCCCCTTAAGGGAAGTAACCATCCGCGATACCCTGGTTACTCCGCTTCAGCGCCTGCAGGCCACTAAAAGAAATTTTAGCAAGGCTTATGGTTCCAACGCTTATGATGGTATTTTAAGCACTTCTCCAGGAGGAGGCGCTGGAATAAGCATTGATGCTTTGTGGAATTCGCTGAGCCGCAGCGGGCGCAACGCAAAACATTTGCAGGGAATTATAGAGGAAGACTATCAGCAAAACGTAATAGACTACCGGTTTAACCGCTCTTACGTAGCAAATATCACCAAACTAAAAGACCAGGACCTGGCTGATTTTATGACACATTACCGCCCCGGCTATTTTATAGTGACTACGGCAACGGAATATGAGTTCATTACTTATATCCGTAACAGCCTGAAAAGATACCTGCGGAATAAGAGGCTTTATTCTCAGCCTTCTTTGTTAAATGCCAATAAAACTGCCAAACCTAATTAAAACTCATTCCTCCGCTGGTGGTTATTAACTTTTATAATTAGGGGGATAATTGTCTTTCAGACAATAAGAATCGCAAATTTCTTGTTATAAGGATGATTTGATTTTAAAACAAATTTGTTTTTGCTTTAATTTGCGCTCTATGTCAAAAATAGGTATTGGGTTAATTTTTCTTCTATTTTCGTTTTCTTCAGCCTTTGCGCAAAATACCGACAGCCTTAAAGTAGATACCAACTTACTTAACAAGTACCGTCTCGAGCCCCGCCGTAATGCTTTACCTTTACGGGTGAGACCACTACAAATAAGCGAAGAACAAATTCCTGTACAGCTACTTGATTATAAAGTAAGCTACTGGCGTAAGACTGTTGTATTCGGATTGAACTTTAATCAATCGGCTTTTACAAGTAACTGGAGTGCTGGTGGTGTAAGTTCATTGGCCCTTGGAACTAATTTTGATTTTAAAACAGAATACAATAAGTCTCCGCTTGATTATACTACCGAATTAAACCTGCAATACGGCGTAGCAAAAAATAAAGGGCAATCGTCACGTAAAACTAATGACCGGATATTCCTAGATAATAAGATTGCGACCCAGCTATCTAAACATTGGTATCTCTTCGGGTCGGTAAGCTTTGAATCGCAATTTGCACCGGGGTACACCTATACAAACGCCAGTGGAAATGCGGTTGATCAGGGCCTGCTGATCTCAAACTTCATGTCTCCCGGTTATTTCACCGAGTCTTTGGGGTTTGAATACAAACCCGTAAAATATTTTGATTTGAGATTAGGTACCGGAACGGCAAAACAAACTTTTGTAGTGGATACCACTATTCACCGTAATCAGCCCGACAATTATGGGGTTGCGGTAGATCATACATTTAATAATAAACTGGCATTTCAAATGGTTGCAGCTATTGATAAAGACCTGATGCCCAATCTGCACATCAATGCGCGTTATGCCTTATTTATACCTTACCAGCAAGCACTTGCCTATACTACCCACCGTATAGATGCAACGTTAACTGCAAAGGTGAATCGCCTGATCAATGTGACGATGAATGGTACATTCCTGTACGATAAGAACACTTCGCCCCACCCTCAAGCTACCGAAGGGCTGGCTTTGGGGGTAAGTTATACTTTCCCGTAATTATCAGAACTTTTGTTTCTTTTTCCTTAGATTCTGATAATCGATATAGTACAGTATCTTAAACGAAATATTATTGTTTTGCGGGTCGTTCAGTGTGTTTTGCAAATTGCGGAAATAACCAAATTTCGCCTGGTCCGTATTTGTTAATGATGAGTTTTTCCATGCTATGCTGATCTCTGAACCCGGAGAAAACTGCCAAACATACACCATATCAATGTTCCATGCGTTATAATTTTGGTCGTTATCCCGGTTAAAGTGGGATGAAGTTAAATTACCGAGCGAACCATTTTGTGCCAGGTCATAATATTGCAGAACATTCAACTTTGACCAGTAGTGCCTTAATCGGAAAGTAATACCCATGTCACTGGTAAATGTGTATTTAAAATTAAAGATATTCTGCACCGTATGAACATTACGCAAAGCGAAAATAGGATTATTGCTAACACTGTCGACTGTTGAGTAACCTGTATAATGTATGTAAGGGCTGTAAGTAACATCCTGGCCAAATGAAAACCGGTTGCTTATACGTAAATTATAAAAAGCCTCCGCATCGGTGCCCTGGCGTCCGGAGGTGGTGTATATCCGATGAAAAACACTAATTCCTCCGAAAAGTCTTTTGGCCTGGTTGGTAAAGGCATTTAATCCCATCATATAATTTGCCGGCACCCTAAAAACGCGGCCGGCCATCCGTGGCTCATAAAAATCATTTGCCGCACCCTGATGCTGTAACCTGAAATTGAAGCCCCAGAAGTTTTTAAGATTGGCATAACCACCTACGGTTTGATTAAAGTACTGGTAAGCCGATGGACTGGATCGGCGTGAATAATACACGTTTGAAAACACGCCCCATTGGGTAAAATACTTTTTCGGTTTGTAATTAGCATATTGCAGGTTAAGATTATGATCAAAGTAGTTGTTAAACAATAATATACCCAGGTCATTGGGATTGTATTTGTTGTCTACCCGGTCTTCAACAATGTTCCAGGTAAAATTGCCTAGTGTTTTACCGCCATTTATTTCATAATTAAAACCTGTCGTGGTTTTCTTGTTGGTATAAAACAGGTTGCTCATCAGGCCATAGCCGCTCAGGTTGTAGGAGTTTTTCTTATTGTTCAGGTTAAAGACAAATCCGCCAACATCAGCAGAGTAGTCCTTCCCAAAACGTTCCACATTGGTATTTATCAGCGTTATGGCCGAATTATACTTCAGATTTTGGTCCAGCACAATGATATTATAATTTGTTACGGGGGAGGTTTCAAACTGCCGTTTATTGCCTGCGCTGTCTTTTATTGTAGCATAGCCCGGGGCACTTACAGCATTGAATACACCTATGCCTAACCCATTAGCCAATCTTCCCGAAAGCTTGGTGGCGTTGTATAAACGGGTTTCAGTCGGGTTTTTTATTACTGTTTCACCGGGTTTCAGATCATTGTAAGCTTCTGAGTAATTAATGGGTTGTCCGCCTACCCTTCGTGAATAAAAAATATTCCCCTTATTAAACAATTCTGTCCCTTCGGTAAAGAACGGCCTGTTCTCCTGGTATTTTACCTCGAATGGCGTAAGGTTCAGTATCTGGTTGTCTGACTGTACCTGGCCAAAATCGGGCACCAGCGTCATATCCAGTGTAAAGCTTTCGTTTATACCATATTTTACATCCATACCCCCGTTAAATGAAGTGGTGGTATTACTTAGGCCAGGGGTATTGTATGGATAATGGTTAACGTAAGTTGCAAAATACGGATAAAAGGCAAGGCGCAAGGGAGGGGTTATTTTTTCAATGCCATCCAGTTCGCCCTCCTGGTTCATTAAACCATTTTTCTTTGGGTCGAGCTCATTCCAGAATAATTGCCGGTTTACCCCCCTGCGCTCTCTTATAAATTGCAGCCCCCAATTTTGCACATCCTTTTTTGCAAATCGTAAAGCAGAGTATGGTATTTTAAACTCCGCCGTCCAGCCTTTATCATCCACATTAACTTTACTGTCCCAAACAGCATTCCAGCTGGCGTCTTCAATATTTCCGTTTTGACTAGGAGGAGTGTATTTGGCATCAAACTGAGCCCCGGCTGCTGTGGCATAAAAGCCTACGCCGTTTATCCCATCGTGGTAAGTATCCAATATAATACCAAAAAAGTCATCGGCGCCTACATTATCCCTGGTAGTTAATTCACGCGCTATTTTTTTCGAATCGGTTTCATACATCCGGGCAGCGATGTATATTGCTGTATTATCATATATGATCTTTACTTCAGTGCGTTCTTCGTGGGTTTCGTGGCGCCCGGCAGTAGGTTGTAGTTCGACAAAATCTGTAGCCACAGGAACATTCTGCCACACGTCATCATCCAAAACGCCGTCGATCTTTGGGGCTTTTTCGGTCCGGGTGGCAACAAGTTTTTTGATCGTGGTTTGCGAAAATGCGGTAACCACGAAAAGAGTAGAAATTAGTAGTATAAAAAATACTTTCATTAATAAGGTATGTGGCTATAAGATGAGAAAACAGCGCCCCGCGTTACACACCGATTTGTTAAAATGTTTTAAAAGGTGGTAATTGCATATATTTTGGTAGCGCTATACCTTTGAGATGCAGTTGTTTGATTGAATAATTTGGCAGGGAAAAATTAAAAATTTTTTTTATAGTATAAATTGGCCAAATAAATCAGAATAGCTCTTTTTGACTTTAAGCAGAGCGGGAATTGCTTCAAAATCTTAACTTTGCATCCTCAATTTAAAGATTAAAGTATTTTATACTCATGTTTGAAAATCTTTCAGATAAACTCGACAGGGCGTTTAAGGTCCTGAAGGGACAGGGAACTATTACAGAGATCAACGTGGCGGAAACCATGAAGGAGATCCGCAAGGCCCTTCTTGATGCCGACGTCAACTATAAAACCGCCAAAACCTTTACTGATGAAGTAAGGCAAAAAGCAATTGGTCAAAATGTACTGACCTCTATCTCCCCGGGCCAGTTGCTCACCAAGATCATGAGCGATGAACTGACCGAACTGATGGGCGGCAGCACAGCTGAACTGAATTTCCCGGCCACACCAACCGTGATATTGATCGCAGGTTTGAACGGTGCGGGTAAAACTACCTTCAGCGGTAAGCTGGCTAACTTTTTAAAGACACAGAAGAACAAAAAACCATTATTGGTTGCAGGTGATGTGTATCGTCCGGCTGCTATAGAGCAATTAAAAGTTTTGGGCGAGCAGATAGGAATTCCTGTTTATGCTAACCTGGAATCAAAAGACCCGATCGCAATAGCAAGAGAAGGTGTCGCACAGGCTAAGCAGAACGGGAATAATGTAGTGATTGTGGATACTGCCGGCCGCTTGTCTATAGACGAGGCCATGATGGTGGAAATAGAGCAGGTAAAAGCTGCTGTAAATCCTCATGAGATATTGTTTGTAGTGGATTCCATGACCGGGCAGGATGCGGTGAATACGGCTAAAGTATTTAATGACCGCCTGGACTTTACCGGTGTGGTATTAACCAAGCTTGATGGTGATACCCGCGGTGGCGCGGCGCTTTCGATCAAATCGGTAGTGAACAAGCCGATCAAGTTTATCGGTACCGGCGAGAAGATGGAAGCGCTGGACGTGTTCCACCCGGACCGTATGTCATCACGTATATTGGGCATGGGCGACGTGATCTCGCTGGTTGAACGTGCGCAACAGCAGTTTGATGAGAAGGAAGCTGCCGAACTGCAAAAGAAGATCCGCAAAAACAAGTTCGACTTTAACGATTTCTACAGCCAGATACAGCAGATCAAGAAAATGGGTAACATGAAGGACCTTATGGGCATGATACCTGGCGTTGGCAAGATGATGAAAAACGTGGAAGTAGATGATGATGCGTTTAAGAACATCGAGTCGATCATTCTTTCGATGACGCCTTATGAAAAAGAAAACCCGGATTCCATTAATCAAAGCAGACGTACCCGTATCGCCAAAGGTTCAGGAACCGATTTGCAGGAGGTGAACAGGCTGATCAAGCAGTTTGAGGATATGCGCAAAGTGATGAAGCAGATGAGCAACCCGGCAGCCATGGCGAACATGATGCGCAGGATGCCCCGTTGAGTGCGGAAGGCGGAAGTTCGATTTCGGAATGACTGCCTGACAAAAAATATATGCTAAAATAACCATAGAGCGGCCCGGGCCGCTTTTTTTGTTTAAATACTATTTATATTTAAAGCATGAAACTAA